>JAFYEQ010000330.1 GCA_017544185.1 Oscillospiraceae bacterium | reverse complement strand
TATTTATATATATACCATATGTGAGATACCGCAAAGGAGATGATGATATGCAGAAACGATCGTGGCTGACGCTGCCGGCGGTATGCGTAGCAGCATTCCTTATGGCGCTCAATTATAAGACCTTCGTCACTACGGGCGGACTGTATCCCGGTGGAGTGGCCGGGCTCACGATACTCATCATACGCCTAGTCGATATGGCGCTGCATATCTCACTGCCCTTCACAGTGGTGAATGTGCTGCTCAATACCATACCCGTGTATATCGGCTTTCGGTATATCGGGAAAAAGTTCACCATATTCTCATGTGTCATGATCATACTCAACAGCGTGCTCTCCGACCTCATACCCACCTATATCATCACAGAGGACATACTGCTGATATCCGTATTCGGCGGCATCATGCAGGGGCTCGCCATAGGGATATGCCTCAATGCGGGAGCCACCTCGGGAGGAACGGACTTTATATCCATATTCCTTTCCGAGCGCCGCGGGATAGACTCATTCAACATCATACTCGCCGCCAACGCTGTGATACTGGGCATGGCAGGCTTCATATTCGGCTGGGACAAGGCTCTCTACTCGATCATATTCCAGTGCGCCAGCACCGCCGTTATACGTATGATGTACAAGAAGTTCCGCCAGTGTACGCTGTTCATCGTCACTGACAAGCCCGATGAGATATGTGAGACTATATACCGATCGTCTATGCACGGCGCCACTATACTCGAGGGCGTGGGCTCATACGAGCACGAAAAGCGTAGGCTCGTCTACTCCGTCATATCCGCCGCCGAGTCTAAGAAGGTCACCAAGGCTGTCAGGGACACCGACCCTCACGCATTCATAAACGAGGTGGAGACACAGAAGCTGCTGGGCAACTGCCACCGCCCGAAAGAGGACTGATATGAAGAGATACATCTTCGCAGCCCTCATCCTTACGGGCTGTATCGCCGCAGGCTGCACAGATACCGATGCTCCGCAGGAGACGGAGACCTCTGTCTGTGAGACCACTGTCACCACTACTGTTACCACCACGGTCACGACTACGGTCACCACCACGGAGACCACCACAGAGCAGACCTATATCACCATCACCGATGACAGCGGCGGCTTCTCCTATTCGGGCGAGCTGATGCAGATCGGCGATGACGACAGCGGGTATATGCAGATCCCCGCAGACTTTATCAGACATATCGACCCCGACAACGAGGACGTGCTCCAGTACTCCGACGAGACGGGGAAGAATATATTCACCCTTGACAGGTACGCAGATATCGACTACGAGACCGCTGCACAGAACCTGTCATCCTACCTCTCCTCGAGCAAAGAGCTGCAGGGCGTGAGCGGCGCAGCGGTACCCGTAGCAGGCCATGATGCCATACAGCTCTCCGGCACCTACGATGACGGCTGCTACGCGGTGATATGGCTCATCGCCGACTCTGCCGACCCTACGGGCTGCTACTATCTCGCACTTGAGTTCGACTCGGACCATCGCTTTATGATGGCATGCACATCGACCTTCATGACAGCGTCGGAACACGCCGCTGCCGATGATAAAGACACTGATGACTAAAGGAGGACCATTATGCCTTTCATCCACTTCATGACCAATACCGCCGTATCCGATGCAGAGAAGAACGACCTTAAGGCCGCTCTCGGACAGGCCATCACCGCCATACCCGGTAAGAGCGAAGGCTGGCTCATGGTCAGGATCTCCGACGGGTGCTCGCTGTACTTCAAGGGAGACCCCGCCCCTGCCGCTATGGTAGAGGTCACTGTATTCGGCCACGCCGACCATAATGCATATACCGAGCTCACAAAGAGGATATGCGCCATCGCCGAGGGGATGTCCATACCCGCCTCCCGCGTCTACGTCCGATATGCCGAAACGGACGAGTGGGGCTGGAACGGCATGAACT
The DNA here is from genome assembly GCA_017544185.1 of Oscillospiraceae bacterium. Lineage (GTDB taxonomy): Bacteria > Bacillota > Clostridia > Oscillospirales > Ruminococcaceae > Huintestinicola. The sequence continues at coordinate 6,371 of JAFYEQ010000330.1, read as the reverse complement.
TCTGACGTTGATGCATCATACTATGTAAAGCAAAGGGTCTGCCGCGCTATCGCAGCAGACCCTTATCATCATCAGTTGTAGGGCAGCTGATCATCTTCCGGATCGTTCAGCGGGTTTGACTCATCCATGACATCCGCCGTCCCGAATACTATTATCTCCAGCTCGGGAGACACATACTCCTTTTCCATATCTGTTCTCCCCCTGTTACTTGTTTATGTATGACCAGTAGTTGTACAGTGCCTTGCATACGTTCCCAAGAGCCGTATCACCGCTCGATTTCACTGCCCAGTACATATACTGTCCTACGTTGACCTCATATGTCTCACCTGCGAACGTGAGGTCGATATCATCCATCAGACTGCCTATCGTCAAGCCCTTCGTTTTAACGGTGATGAACTTCGTATTGCTGTTGGGAGCGATATCCTCATCGGGTATACCCTCGCCGTCCAGCCGGAAGTTCTCTTTGAGGTACGCAGCTGCCTGTTCCTGTGTGCAGCCCTTGTTCAGCTTGAACGCCAGAGAGATATACGTATCATCCTTGAGTATAAGGGTCATGCCGGAGTAGCGTATAGGAGCGTTCTCAGCAGCGAGCTTTGCGTTGAGCTGTTCTTTCGCGAACGTGAGCGCTGGTATATCTGCCTGCGAATAGTCAAGGCCTGTGCCTGTTTCGAGCCCTGCATCGGCAAGATGATCTGTATCATACCCGAAGAATGTCTGTGCAGCAGCACCGTAGGAGAGCATCGCACGGCAGGCATCCTGTGCCTTCGTATCATATTCCCCGTTTATGACGGTCATCGCATACTCACGTACAGATGTCATGCCCTCCGCCAGCTTATCCTCGCCATTGTATACGGCGTAGGCACGTTCAGCGCTCATCTCCTTTGCGTTGGAGACCACCTTCATCTTGTAGTACGTAGTGCCACCGATCTCTATGGTAGCGCACTCGGACGCAGCCTTCGTGACACCGCCGAATGTGAAGCTGTAGCCGCTCGGATCGCTATCGGGGAGAGGTATGCATATGTTCGCTGTGACACTGCTGCTGCTAACTTCATCGGTGTCTACATTGACATATATCGTCAGCTTGGGTACGGTCACGTCTTCAACAGGCGTATAGACGCTGCCGTCGAAGGTGTACTTGTTGCCCTCACTATCCTCATAATACTCGATACTGCCATCCTTATAATATGTGGGAGGAACTGCCTCATGTCTTGTATACCCCACGACAGTGACTTCTGAGATATCAGAGAAAACAGTCGTCTCCAATGAGTTGTCATCTCTTTTTGAGGTGACCCCGCAAAAATAATATACCGTTGACCCTGCCGTCCTGCCTGTAGGGATATTATAGGTCGCATCCGTTGCGTCAGAAATAGCTATGGGGCGTTGTGAATGGCTGTTCACCGTGTTGGAATACCATTGATATGTTATGGTATTGCCCTCTGCCGCTTCAGCCACCGTCACGCTGATGCTGCCATCTGTATAGCCCTCGTTCAGTATGAGATCTCGAGGCTGCTCAGTGATGTCAGGCTCGGCAGGCGCTATCCCGAGGAACAGCTGACCGTCCACCGCATTTTTGCCTATGGCGTATTCTGCATTCGTGCTCTTGAATTTGAAAGGATCGTTGTAGTTCGTGTTTTGGCTGTTCGTGATCGTGCCGGGAACTACCCCTGCCACACCGATGGGCTGCTCGTTTGACATCTCACCCGTGATCGTGATGTACTTGTTGCTGTTAAGGAACACATCGTGATTTGTCCCGCTTATCACAGGCGCTCCCGACAGCTCGAACCTATTGGCTTGGTCCGGACATACATTGACAGCGGTACCTGTGCCGCTGATCGTTCCGCCGGAAACAGCGACTTTACCGTTTGCGATATTGATGCCATATATAGTGAAGTCTGTGATATCACCGTCGGTCATGGTGAGATCTCCGCCGTTGTTGACAGTCACGCCATAGACGCTGCCGCTGATAGTACCGCCGCTCATAGAAGCGGTACCGTTCTCATTGACATAGATACCGTTGCCGCTGTCCTCGGAGACCTTGTTGTCCTCCAGAGTACCGCCTGTCATAGAGAAAGTACCCTTGGCGATCCACACACCGTTGCCGTTGCCCTGCACTGTACCGCCGGACATAGTGCATCTGCCTGCTGCCTTCTGATCGTTATATCCTACATAGATGCCATCACGATTGCCTGTGATAACACCGCCGCTCACGTCTACAGAGCCATTGTTCGTCACCTGTATGCCCTTGCCGTTGGGGTTAGCCGTTATAGTACCGCCTTCGATCTTAGCAGTACCACCGGTCACATTGACACCAGCGGAGCCGCAATTGGTGATAACAGACCCACCGGACATCTTGAATGTACCGTTCGGGACGCTTACACCAAAAGCACTTCCGGTAATAGTACCGCCACTTATTTCAGCCTCACCGACGCCGTTGATACTGATACCGCTGCCGCTGGAATAGGAGACCATATTGTTCTCAAGTGTTCCGCCAGTCATGTAGAAAGTGCCGCCTGCGAGATTCACACCGTTTTTATTATTAGCGATAGTACCACCGATCACTGTACATGTACCACCGTTGTTAACATAAACTCCGTTAGCAGTTTTATCAGTCATATTGGTCGTTTTAGTTCCGTCCAGAGTGCCGCCTGGAATGATAAGCATGCCCTTATTATCAACTGTTACAAGGTTACCACTTGAGCCTGTGATCTTTCCGGACCCGGTAATAGTCAATGTTCCTTTAACAGTGATGGCTACCTGTTTTATAGATTGACCGCCATTATTTGCTTTGATCGTCTTGCCGTTCAGATCAAGAGTAACATACTTGCCTGCCGGTACCTTAAGATCGCCCCAGCCAGCATTACTTCCTAGTGTTATATCACTTCCCAGAATGATCTCTCCGTCATTTAAAAGCGCATCAGTAAGCTCTTTCCAGCTACTAACGCTCGTCGCCGCGCTGACAGATGCCGATACCATGAACAGCATCAGTATCTGTGCCACTATCAAAGCAGGCGTCAGTAATAGTTTCCTTCTTGTCATAAGATCATCTCCTCTTATAGTATTATCATAAATATATGTAAAAGAGCAAGCTCCCCCACATCCTCATATTATCTTCGTCTTATCGAACGCCATAGGGTATACCCCCACGGATACGAACACCGATACCGCGTAGCGTACCGTCCTTATGGCATAGGCGGCAGCGGTATGCGACGACAGCAGTTCCTCGCTGAACGGCAGCTTCATCGCCTGACCTACGAGCACGAACAGCCCCAGTCCGAAGACAGTCCTGAGCACGAACTTATGCGGTACACGGGTGCTCTCGAATTTCACATACTTCTCCTCGAACAGGAACGCCGCCATAAAGCCCGCCGTAGAGCCCAGACATGAGAAGTACTCCGCATCGCGGCAGTACAGTATCCCCGGCAGAGCCATCAGCATGATGCCCGCGTATATGGGCAGCTTCTTGTCCAGCCTGTCATACAGCGCCTGCAGCAGGAATATGGATACAGCACCCAGCATCCAGCCCGACAGTACGTCCGTGGGATAATGCACCCCCAGATAGAAGCGTGAGCATCCGATCAGGAACGGCATCACCACCGCCATTATCACTATCGGTCTCTTTCGCACTGCATACGCCGCCGTGCCGAAGCCCGACGCAGATATGGTGCTGTGCATGCTGGGGAACGAGAAGCCCTGGATCATCGGATCCATGATCTCCCCGTCGGAATGGGGAGCCCGCAGACAAGCTATGCCGCTGTGATCCATATACGGTCTGCGCCTGAGCAGCGCCCCCTTCACAAGGGCACTGAGTATGAACGCGGGAAGTATGGACACGGCCATCCGCTTGGCGAGATGCTTGTCAACGCACCAGTAGATCATGCCCACCAGACCTATCATGATCATCTCATTGCCGATCACCGACACTGCCTTTGCCAGCAGGAGGACGGCGGGGCTGTCCAGCGACTGCAGCCACTCCATGAAGTGTACTTCCCAGTCAAAATAGAACGTGTTGCCCATCAAACATCCAACCTTTGCCTCTTCACCAGCTCCGCGAACTTCCCGTCCAGAGCGATGAGCTCATCGTATGTGCCGTCCTCTGCGATCCTGCCGTCCTCCAGATAGAGTATCCTGTCACAGTTCTTTATGGTGGAGAGCCTGTGCGCTACTACTATCCTCGTGCATTTGAGCGCGTCCAGCGCATCGGATACCTGCTTCTGGGTACGATTGTCCAGAGCACTGGTAGCCTCATCGAACATCAGTATCTTAGGCGACGGAGCGATGGCACGGGCTATCATGATCCTCTGCTTCTGACCTCCGGATATGCCCCCCTGTCCTTCGGATATGATGGTATGCATGCCCATGGGCATATTCTTTATATCCTCTGCTATGCCCGCGATCTTGGCCGCCTTCCATGCATCCTTGATGGTAAGGTCCGGGTCGGATATGGTTATATTGGAGTATATGTCCCCGGGAAAGAGCCCGCCGTTCTGGGTGACTATGCCGATCTTGCGTCTGAGGGAGCGCAGGTCCAGATTGTTCATATCCCGCCCGTCGAAGAACATCGCGCCCTTCTCGGGCTTCTCCAGTCCCATCATTATACGCATGAGCGTGGACTTGCCGCATCCCGTGCGGCCGACTATGGCCACATACTCCCCTGCGCGGATCTTCAGGTCCATGTTGTATATGACATAGGGCATATCCTCGCCATACCTGAAGCATATATTGTTAAGCTCTATGGTGCCCGACAGACGGGTCACGACCTCCTTGCCTTCCGCGATCTCGGGCTCGGTGTCCAGTATAGGCTTCGCCAGCTCATGTGTGGGCTTTATACGTGCGAACACGAGCACAACACTGGTCAGTGCGGTCATGGCAGCCGCCAGCTTGCCGTAGGCAGCGGAGAAGGCGAAATAGTCGTTCGTGCCTACGCCGCCTTTTACCGCCATATAATAGAACACTATATTTGCTGCCAGAGCCAGCGCCGAGGTCAGCACCGACTCGATCTTTATGAACAGGGGCGGATCGTAGCGCACTCTGGCGTTCTCCGCGTATATCTCCGCCCATCTGGCGAACACACGCTTCTCAGCACCTGCAAGACGTATCTTCTGCACGCCCGATATTATCGAGTACGTAACGCCGCTCTGCTTTGCCACCGACTCCATCCGCCTGCGGTCCAAGCTCATATGGAGCACCGCAGAGAGTATCATCATCACTGTGGACACCACCAGGAATATGACCGCAGGTATCGCCAGCACCTTTGCGTAGGTGAATATCTCCGTCAGGAACAAAAGCGACGTGAGCGAAGTAAGGGACGTGATGACCACATTGCCCACCAGCATGGAACACAGAGAGTCCACGCTGCCCGCACGAGAGCTGAGCTCGCCCGCGCTGAACTTCCTGAAGAACGCCGCAGGGAGCGTGAGTATCCTCATCATCACCGCCGCCTCCACCGACAGCGACGCCTTGGCGGACAGCCGCCCGTTCAAGAGCTTTGCCGTGATCCGAAACAGCTCCGAGGATATCTGGGTACATACCATGAATATCGCTATCCCCGCCAGCAGCGACATACTGCCGCTGACCAGCACCCGTCCCGTGAGAGCACGTATCAGTATGGGTATGATCATGCTGATCAGCACGTATATCAGCGTGAACACGCCGACGCTGACATAGTCGCCTACAGATACGCAGCTGAAGATATATTTATAGAGATCTAGTATAGTGAGCTTCTTCATGGGCAGCGGATGATAGAAGCATATGGCCTCTCTTCTAAAGCCCGACGCATTGCGCATGGTGATGCGCACCTTCCTGCCCGTGTCGAAGTCCTTGTAGTAATACCCGTGGAACCTGTCGGGTATGAACGCCACTGTCCTGTTGTCCGACGTGGTGCCCAGCATGGGACCGAAAGCATCGTGATACCAGCCGTCCTCCAGATCCACGTTCCTGCGCATTATGCCGTAGGGTCTGAGCAGATATTCCAGGCGGTCGTCTATGTCCAGCAGGTTATCGGGGATCTCTTTGATCTTCAGATGGTAGAACTTGAGTATCTCCTCCACCGCAGCCTTGGTTATGAGCCTTTCATCATCCAGCCTCATCGCCGCCTTATTGCCCAGCACCACGCTGGCCAGCCTCACGAAGGACTCATCGAAGACCTCACTGTCATTTTCCTTGCGCTGACGTATCTGCTCATCGAACCAGCCCACTCTGCTCACCTCCCCCGTTCATTGATCGTTAGTCACGAGCTCTGTGTATATACCGCCCATGGCATACAGCTCATCATGTGTCCCCCGCTCCGCGATGATGCCCTTGTCTATGACGATTATCTCATCGCAGTCACGTATGGCGGACAGTCTGTGTGTTATTATGATACAGGTTATGCC
>JAFYEQ010000329.1 GCA_017544185.1 Oscillospiraceae bacterium | reverse complement strand
CGAAAGGGAACAGTTCGACGATATGACGCTGCTGTGTTTTGTTTACAAGGGGAACGATCGGGCGTGAGATACTGCCCATATGCACTCATCGGCCGGATGGCCGTACAGATAAATATACAGAGGAGATAACGATGGATAAGAAGCTATGTGCCGCTGCGGCGGCCTTGCTGCTGTGTGCATGCAGTCAGCAGCAGCCCGCACCGCAGACAGGAGACATGACTACCACGCTGGCGACGACAGAGACATCCCCCGTGGGGGAGGAGGAGAATATCCCCGTAGAGCAGTCCATGGACGGACTGATAGTGGAGGACGGCAAGCTGATGCCGATACTCCAGTACACCGACATGAGAGCCTCGGACTATACCAACGATCACAGCGATATACTGCGCTACTGCGTATATGTCGAGACCGACCATGATACGGACGGCGACGGCAAGGCGGACCTGGTGAAGGTGCTGATGCAGGTGCCCCGCGCAGCCGCTAAGGGCTCGTTCAAGGCAGGCACGATCTACGATCCCACGCCCTATAACGCGGGCACCGTGGACTCGATCTATGAGAATGATAAATGGATGCATTACGAGAAGCCCTTCGACTACGATACGCTCTACGCCGCAGGGGAGAAGCGACCCGTCACGGAGGAGGTCTCCACCCTGGAGCTGGCTGCATCGGCAGACCCCTCCGACTGGAACTATAAAGTCCCCTATTCGGGAGAACCGGGCTTTTCGTGGGCAGATGTCTACGACTATTACCTCGTCAGGGGCTATGCCGTGGCAGAGTGCGCAGGCATCGGCACCTACGGCTCCGAGGGCTTCGAGCTGTGCGGCATGGATCTGGAGATGGAGTCCCATAAGGCCGTGGTAGAGTGACTCAACGGCAAGCGTGTGGTCTTCACGGACAAGGAGGGCACCAACACCATCAAGGCAGACTTCGCCAACGGCAACGTGGCTATGACGGGTTGCTCCTACGGCGGTACGATCCCCTACGAGGTGGCTACCACCGGCGTGGAGGGACTGACCACGATCATCCCCTTCGCAGGTATCGCCAACTGGTACGACTATACCAACTCACAGGGCGTATCTACCCGCTTCGATACCGACTATGCCGACTGGCTGGCGGCGTACAACGCAGGAGCAGCCTTTGAGGATGACGACTGGCTCGTCCCCAACGATACATACGGCTCCTTCCTGTACCAGCTGGCAAAGGATCAGGAAGCATCCAACGGCAACTATTCCGATGTATGGTCATGGCTGGACTATTCGGATAAGTACGAGGATATAAACTGCTCTGCTCTCATAGTTCACGGTCTCAACGACTTCAACGTGCGCACCCGTCAGGCAGACCTTATGATGCAGGCCTTCACGAAGGCCGGAAAGAATGCAAAGCTGGTGCTGCATCAGAACGGACACGACATCCTCGATGATATGGAGATCAACGGAGAGCTGTGGCAGGACACCATGAACAAGTGGCTGGCACGGTATCTCTACGGCGTGGACAACGGCATCGACGCTATGCCCGCTGTTACGGTACAGTCCAATGTCGACGGCAGCTTCACTACATATGATACTTGGCGCGACTTCGAATACAAGGAGTTCGGCGTGACCTCTCACAGCGACTATGCGGTATCCACCATAGATACCACATCCCTTGCGGAGACCGCCTATGAGCATATGAGCTCGGACAGCTCCGATACCTTCTACTTTGTCATAGCCGAACATCCGTGGGGTCAGGAATCTTCCATGAGAGAACCGCCATTCGAGGGAGAGGAGCATTGCTTCACTCTTCATATGGCTTTCTTCTTCCGCGACCATG
>JAFYEQ010000328.1 GCA_017544185.1 Oscillospiraceae bacterium | reverse complement strand
CCCCTGCAGGAGGCAGCAGTGACGGGACTGCGCTTCGGGGATGAGTACTATAAGGAGCTGCAGGCGAAGTATACCCATATGCGTTCACTGTTCCTGGACGGCCTCGACCGCATAGGACTGATACACAACGTGCCTCAGGGAGCATACTTCGTGATGGTGGACGTGTCCTCCTTCGGGTACGACAGCGACCTGGAGTTCTGCGAGAAGCTGGCAGAACGGGTAGGTGTCGGAGCGGTGCCCGGGTCTAGCTTCTTCAGGGAGCCCGAGAACAGGTATATACGTTTCCACTTCGCAAAGAAGGACGAGACCCTGAATGAGGCCCTCGGCCGTCTGGAGAGCATACACGCTAAGATGTAAAAAGTGCCGCAGTCTGTTGCAGACTGCGGCATATGACTATCACAGCCATTTCTTCTTCTTGAATATGGCTATGCTTATGACGACGGTGAGTATACTGAGTATGATCACAGCGGGGTAGCCGAAGCGCGATCCCAGCTCGGGCATGTATACGAAGTTCATGCCGTACCATCCCGCGATAAGTGTCAGCGGCATGAACAGCGTGGTCACGATGGTGAGCACCGTCATGATGCGGTTCTGTCTGACATCGAGACGGGACTGGTACAGGTCTCTCACCTGTATGGAATAGTCGCGCAGTGAGGACGCTATGTCGTGGAGGGCGGCGATGCGCTGTATCACGAGATGGAAGTAGCGCAAATTATTGGCCTTGAAGAAGTTGTTCTCGTTCTCCTCCAGCTCCTGTGCAAGGTCGGTGAGCTGCTCGTAGTGTATGCGCAGGTCGCGCACGTCGCTGCGTATGTCGTTTATGCGTATGGGGTACTCGTCGGACGTGTCCGCCATGATGTCGTCCTCTATGCGGTCCAGCTCCTGCTCGTACCGCTCGAGGAGCTGCTGGTCGCCGTGTATGATATGCTCCAGAAAGTCGTATATGAACCGCTCGAGGGAGGGCTTCTTCCAACGCTTGGTGGTACGTATGACCTCGGTGATCTTCTCCGCCTCGCCGGTGCTGTCGATGAACACGATCCCCTTCTCGTCCAGGGCGAAGGCGAACTTGATATCGGGGGCGGATATGTCATCGCGGCGCGGTATGGAGAAGGTGCCCGTCAGGGAATCGAAGTTGGGCTCGGCGCGTGTGCCGTGGATGTCGTTCATATCCATGTCCAGCTCTATCCCCATGTCAAAGCCGCTGTTCATCTCGATCCATTCCTCGGGGCCGATCACGGCCACATACTGGGTCTTCCTGTCGTTGGGGAGCGCCTTGGCGGGAACGAGAGTATCCTTTATGTGGTATATCATAGCTATCATCCTTTACCGGTGACGGGGAGAGATGTCCCGCGTCCTGCTTGCTCATATCATTATACACCATATCGGCGGGAAAATCAATACACATGAGCATTATATCACAGATATCACGATCGGGCATATCATGATCTGTGCATATCGCAGAAATAGTTCATAAGTTATACATTGCCGCTTTACAACAGCTGTATCTTGTGGTATAACGACTGAGTGTGTATATGCGGAGAGATCCGCTTTTCAAAAAGGAGGAAATGGGTATGAGATCAAAGACTTTCAGGCTCGCTGCAGCGTCGGCTCTGGCTCTGCTGATCGTTGCGGGCGGTGCTGTGATACAGCCTGTCGGCGACATCGTCGGGACGACGGCTGTAAGCGTTAGTGCTGAAACGACTACTGGTCAATGGAACGGTGTTTCAGGTAGTGGTACGTGGACTTATGACAGTGATAATAAGGTCCTCACCTTTGAAGGCACCGGCACGATGGATCAGGTCTATAATGCAGAAGCCACAACATGGACTTCATATGCTCTCCAGGCAAAAACGGTAGAGATACAGGGTGGCATAACAGGCGTCGGGGATCGCGTATTCTCGGGATGCTCGAACATTGAATGGGTATCTATCGGCAGCAGCGTTGTAGAGATAGGCTCCAGTGCGTTTTCTAACTGTGGATCTTTGGTGCACGTTGCGTTTGCAGAGGATACAAGCAGCCATACCCTCTGAGAAGAGCAATAAGGCTCTTGATCCCAATGGCTGGGAAGAAAAATGTGATCCTACCCACAGCATCACATCGCCGCCCGTACTTGTACGGGTGGCTTGTTTTATATACACAGATCTGTTATATCAGATCTGTGTATTTTGCCTATTGATTTATTCCACATGTGGAAGTATAATATAATTGTTCCATAAGTAGAATAAAAGAGGTGACAGTATGCTAAAGCATGGTATACTCGGGCTGTTGAGCTACAGCGATATGACAGGGTATGAGATAATGGAGGTGTTCAGGGACTCCCTGAGCTACTTCTGGACGGCGCAGACCTCCCAGATCTACCGCGAGCTGCAGACGCTCAAGAGCAGGGGATATGTGACGGATACTCCCGTGAAGGGCAAGGGCGGCAACAAGAAGGTGTTCAGCATCACCGACGAGGGCCGAGAGGAGCTGAAACAGTGGCTCCGTCAGGGCAGCGGGATAGATATGAACAGCTCCCTGCTGATGATGACCTTCTTCCGCGGTGAGCTGCCGCCGCAGGAGAATATGGAGTGGTTCGCGGGCCTGAAGCACATGATGGAGATGATGGGCGGCGGGCTGACCGCCGCGGACAGCAGTATACTCAGATATTCGGATATGATCGACGGGCGATACAAAGCCTTGTACTGGCAGATGACCGTGGAGTACGGCAGGATGATGGCCGAGATGCTGGTAAAGTGGTCGGATAAGTGTATGGATATGATAAGAGAGGCGGAGGGACAGTATGAAGATACTTCTGATAAACGGCAGCCCCAAGGGTAAGAGATCCAATTCGCTCAGGCTGGCAGAGGCCTTTGCGGAAGGGATGGACGCAGAATGTGAGACCATCACGCTGGCGGATCTGGATATAAAGGGCTGCAGGGGCTGCTTCGGCTGCTGGAAGGCCACCCCGGGGAAGTGCGTTATACGCGATGATATGGGCAAGGTGTTCGATCAGCTCATCTCTGCGGATGTGATAATTTATTCCTTCCCGCTGTACTATTTCAGCGTGCCCGGGATCCTGAAGGACTTTATAGACCGCCAGCTCCCCATGGTGCTGCCCTTTATGACTGACAGGGAAGACGGCGTGGGCAGCGGGTCTCATCCAGCACGCTACGATATGTCGGGCAAGAGATACGTGCTGATCTCCACCTGCGGCTTCTGGTCGGCTCAGGGCAACTACGATGCGGTGTGCGGCATGTTCGACCATATGTGCGGCAAGGGCAATTATGAGACCCTGTTCTGCGGACAGGGGGAGCTGTTCTCCATACCCGAGCTGACAGGCCAAACAGATGCGTATCTGGATACGGTGCGCAGAGCGGGAGCGGAATATGCCGGCGGCGGGATCTCGGATAGCACTCGTTCGGAGCTGTCGGAGCCGCTGTTCCCGAAGGAGCAGTTCGAGGCCATGGCGGACGCATCTTGGGGCATATCCAAGGAGGATGGCCAAAAGACGGACGAGTCCGAGACCTTTACCCGTCAGATGGCGGCGCTGTACCGGAAGGACAGCTTCGACGGCAGAGTGCGGGTACTGGAGATGGACTATACTGACATCGGCAAGTCCTATCAGATCCGCATGACGGCGGAGGGCGCAGAGGTGCTCACAGACGGCTCCGCACAGCCTGACACCCGCGTGCATACTCCGTATACCGTATGGCGGGACATCGCACAGGGCAAGATCTCGGGGACCAAGGCCCTCGGCGACCATCTCTACAGCGTGGACGGCGACTTCTCCCTGATGATCAACTGGGACAAGTTCTTCGGCAGCAGCACGCCCAAGCGCAAGAAGACCGACGGCAATGACGGCCTCCTGCCTCCGGATATGAGCACGCTACTGATACCATGGTGCGCAATGTGGATGATACTGCCGATAGTCGGTGCGAAGGCGGCGGCTGCGGTCATAGCCATCACGGCACTCGTACCGCTGATCAAGCGCCGTCACGGCATGACCATATACGACCAGATCTCCATAGCAGCCGTGGCTATACTGTCATCCGCTGTGATGATGACCGGGAACACGGTGGTACCGTGCGTTGCGGGACATATGATATTCGGTCTCATGTGGCTCATATCCTGCTTCACCCGTGAGCCGCTCTGCGCTGCATACGTCAAGTACGGCTACGGCGGTGATGAGGCACTGGAGAACCCGCTGTTCATGAAGACCAACTACATACTCGCCGCTTGCTGGGGCGTGCTGTACGTGATCGAAGCATGCGCGGAGATATTCCTCTACCGCAGCGGCCTGGGGCTCGTGGCGGGGATACTGAGCTCTGTGCTCCCCGCAGCCATGGGAGCGTTCACGGTCTTCTTCGAGAAATGGTATCCCGCACATCTTGCAGGCATCAGATCCGCAGAATGATCAAGACATCCGTCAGGTACACGGTATCTGACGGATGTTTGTTTCCGGTCTGTAATACGATCTGACTGATATGTGAAAAGTATATATATTAATATCAACTTATTGTTGCATCATACAAATTTGATCCTCGTCAGACGGTTTTTCAGCCTATCCTCTTG
>JAFYEQ010000327.1 GCA_017544185.1 Oscillospiraceae bacterium | reverse complement strand
ATTTGTCGGTAACTTCTGTCTGTGGAACAGGCGGGCAGTGCCCGCACCCATTTCGTTGATGTTTGCCTGCGGTGCATTTCATTTGCAGCTCGGTAACGTTTATTTGTCGGTAACTTCTGTCTGTGGAACAGGCGGGCAGTGCCCGCACCCATTTCGTTGATGTTTGCCTGTGGTGCATTTCATTTGCAGCTCGGTAACGTTCATCTGCTGTTAGCTTCCGGCTGTGGTACGGGACGGCAGTCGTAGGGCGTGGGCTTGCCCCCGCCGATCTTGTATCATCCGGTGTTTCCCTAAGACCGCGCTCTGCCTGTAGGGACATTCTCTCCGTAGGGGCGGACCTGCGTGTCCGCCCACGGGAACGCTTGAACATCTCTTTCCGGCTTTCTGCTTCCCGACATATAAAAAAAGCCCACGGTATCCCCGAAGGGTACCGTGGGCCGTATGTCATACAGGGAGGACCTGTATAGTGCATCAGTTCGTTATGCCGTTGTCATCGGTCCCGGGAGCGGGATCGTCCCCGTAGATGCTGGATACATCGTCGATGGAGATGTCGTCCATCTTGTTGTCCTGTGCAAAGGGAGCCTGTGCATTGGGATCGTAGGGATGCACGTTCTGCTGACCGGTATAGGGAGCGCCTCCGAAGGATATGTCATCCATCTTCTTGTCGCTGCCGAAGGGAGCCTGTGCATTGGGATCGTAACCTGTATTGGGCCCGCTACCGTAGGTAGCATTGCCATAAGGAGCATTGCCGTAAGGCTGGCCTGCATTGGGCTGACCGTAGGGAGCGCCGCCGTAGGGCTGGCCTGCATTGGGCTGACCATAGGACTGACCGCCGTAGGGCTGGCCTGCATTGGGCTGACCGTAGGACTGACCGCCATAAGGCTGGCCTGCGTTGGGCTGACCATAGGACTGGCCACCGTATGTAGCATTGCCATAAGCGTTGCCGCCGTAGGTATTGCCGTAAGTGGTGTTGCCGTAGCCGGGAGCGCTGTAGGGGGAAGTCCTGGGACCGTCAACGGGGAGCTCGCCGGGCATTGCATAGCCGTTAGCCATAGCCTTTGCCTTCATGCAGATGTAGAACTCTGTATAGGTAGCGGAGGTATAGGGGGTGAGGAAAACTGCGCCGAAGGGAACGATGCTCGCGAGGATGGCCCAGCCTATGAAGGAGAGCTGGAGCACGAAGAGGTTCATCTTCTCGCCCTCCATGGTCTTCTTGGAGATCTCGAATGCACGATCGGGGCTCATAGAAGGCTCATCAGCCATAAGGTAGGGCACCAGTGCGTACTCATAACTCTTGATGATGCCGGGGATCACGAAGAGGAGAGACCAGAGGAATATCTTCAGGTCGTACAGGAACATGGTGTAAGCCACGTTCTTGTAATGTCCGCCGGAGAATATGGAGAACACGTTGGATACCGTATAGTCGCCGTAGCGGGCATCTATATGGAAGCGTCTGTGTCCTACCAGAACGATGTTGGATACGAACACTGCCCATATCACACCGAGCACCACAGCTATCAGGATGATGACACCCATTATTGCTGTGAATGCGGCGATAGCCTCTTCATAATGTGCTGCAGTATCGGTAGTGGTCTTTGCAGCGGTCTCTGCCTCGGAGGCCACGATAGAGATATCGTTGTTCACGAACTTCTTCTCGCGCTCGAAGCCGTGCTCCTCGAAGTATTCGTCGATGTCGAAATCATAACGGTCGCTGTCTTCACTGCTGCTGTACTGATCGAACAGATCCTCCAGCTTCTCGGTCCTGTCCCTGCTGCCTGCCGCGCCTGTCGAAAGACCGCCGGTGAAGAACAGTAGGATCAGAGCTGCCAGCACTCCCTTCCAGTAGAAGTTCTTCAGCAGGCCCCATGCATTGGATTTAAGTTCCTGTCTTGTCCACATAATAGCACCTCTTTTTTAGGGATAGGAGCATACGCTCCTTAGTGTCTTCTGTCATCGTGTACAGTATAACATATATCGAAGGCTATTGCAAGGATATTTTCGTATTATAAGCAGTTTCTAATCTGATTTTAATAAAGGGATAAGGGTACAGGTAAAGGTAAAGGAACAAGGGTACAGGGCATAGGGTACAGGGTACAGTGATCCGGTGATCCCAAGACCAACGGTACCGTTTTCTTGCTTCTATCCTCTGACCTCCGGCATCACTCATACTGCTTTCTGACCTATGTATAGACGAGAAATACACCTGAAAACCATCGTATACGGTTTTCAGGCGGAGAGATCGTCTATACATAGAGGAAGAAATAGTATCAGTTCCCTATATCGATGATATAGCTTTATGGAAACGCTGAACAAAGCATACATCTTTTTTGAGTGTAGGGCTTATCGTATCTTACCCCCGCCTGCGGCGGGGGAAGATACTTATCCGGTATTTCCTTAGTTAAGTACAAAACATCGGGCAGCCATATGGCTGCCCGAAAGCTATTCTCATCCGAGAGGATAGTCGTTCATCTCATTTTCGTTTTTGGGTATGCTGTTGTCCAGCACATCACCGGTATCCATACCTAGTTCACCGAAGGGTATGACCTCGATGGAAGGGGAGATATATCTCATCTCATTTTCCATATCGTTATCTCCTTACTGTACTGGTATCCTCTTGCAGGCTTCATGGTACAGATAGAACGCCTTCATTACATCGCTCTCCTGCTTGGAGTTCCTGATCGCGTTGTATGCGTATGTCATAGGGCTGTAGGAGAGTGAGCCCAACTTGCCGTCCACAGCTATCAAGAGGCTCACCTTCGTATTGAGCTTCTCCGCGGGTATGCCCGTGATGCTGATCTTCACCTTTTTGCCCGAGGTCTGCACCTTTATATCATCATCGCTGAGAGCGACGCCGTCTAGGGTAGCGGATACGTGCTCGATGGTGTCGGAAGCATTGACCTTGGTCATATAGAAGTTGAGCGCGGTACGAGTGTCCAGCGTTACGGATACGCTGTCTGCTGTGATCTTGTCGGAGGGAAGGCTATTGTCTGCCGTGCTGTATGCATAGTCCGAGAGCTTTGCGGCAGTCACTTTGTCGATGGATGCCTTGTCTACACCGTCAACGCTGTAAGCAAGATCATCTATATCGTGTCCGAAATAGTTCTGTGTATATCCGCCGTATACCAGCATAGCCTTTACAGCGTTCTTCACATCAGTCAAGTAGGTGCCTGAGAGATATCCCTTGGCGATATCCTTTACGCTCTTGCTCATCTCTTGACCGCGTTTGCCCGATGCAGTGGTCACTTCCCATCCTGCCGTGACCTTCTCGGTCATCTGCTTTGCTGATACGGTCACATCGAAGGTGTATACCTCGATCGGTTTGTAGTTGATGAGCACTTCTTCCCTCCTGCCGTCGGCGGGAGAATAGTATACCGGCTCACTGTTGCCGAACTTAAGGTATACCTTGGTCGTATCGTTCTTCAGATCCTCATCACTGAAGAAGAAGCTGAACTTTATGCCTATATCTCCGTTGAGGGTGAGGTATGTGCCCTTAAGTTCGCTCGGTGCAGTCGGGTCGTAAAGCGATATCCCCTCTATGATGCTGTTCGCCGTATAGGAATAGTATCCGTCTGTCGTGTGATAGGGGGCGCCGACATAGCGGGAGCTCGAGCTTTCCTTCACATAGAACATCTGATCGCTCCTCAGTCCCAGCATACCCTCGGCTGAGGTCGTCACGTCTATATCCAGCGGCATACCGCTGCTGAAGGCCTTGTACAGCTTATCGCCCACATGGATGTCTTCTACTTGCTTGTCGGCCATGGGCGAACCGTCGCCCGTGTAGATATACTTCACGTTCTCGAGGAATACATATGGGGCTGTGGATGTACCGTCGCCGCTCTCTACGTATACGCCTATGCCCTTGACAGCATCGGTGTCGGTATGCTCGGCTATGACAGCGCCGTCATTGTCCATCCTGTAATGACCGTTGTCTGTCACTGCCAGACCGAGCGATAGCTTTTCCCATTCGCGGTCAGCTGCGGGCTCATTACCAAAGTAGAGTTCACTGCCGGTCTCTGCGGTATACATCTCCTTGTTCCAGACATCGATCGTATCGCCTGTCCTGATGATCTGACCCTGACGGAGCGACCCGACGATCGCCTCAGTATCCGCATCCAGACGGAGATCGACGATCTTGTACACATCGTTGACCGCAGCGGCGGAAACAACGGTGCCGCTCTGCTCTGCATGGAAGAAGTTCTCGGATATGAGGGTCATCACTGTGCTCTTGGGGATATAGACGCTGTCATCCCTCCTGAACTCTGCCCCTCCGATATCCTCATAGTACCACACGCTACCGTCTGAGGGAAGACTGAGGTATACAGCATCGGTGACGGTCAGGTCGCTGTCGGATCCTGCGATCGTGAGGCTGAACTCGTTCCCGCTTGTTTCTGCTGCGACATCCTTTCCGCAGGCGAAGCGCCTGTCGGATGTCAGCACTACGGCCTTGTCGGACTGTACATAGTATACGATACCGTCATCATAGCTCTCTGAGGAGGGTACGATATCGGTATCAAGGTACTTTACGCTGACACCGTAGCTGTTCGGAACATAGACCTTGTTGGGATCGGATGCCGCTGTGATCATCAGATCGGGGATCGTGCTCTCATCCGCACTTACCGTCGTGCCGATGCTGTGATGCACATAAGGGATCGTCGGGGCTGTCACCAGTGCGAGAGCCATCGCAGCCGCAGCGATATACTTCACAGATCTCCTTTTCATCAGTAATTCTCCTTTATGTTTATGAACGCCGTCTTATGACAGCGATATCTATCGTATATCACATTATACCGCATTATGCCGTTATGTCAAGTATCATATGAACAAAGAGCGGTATAAAGCACAGAGTACAAAGTGCGCAGCGCCACAAAAGGCACCGCCCGTCAGAGCGGTGCCGGATGTGTTATTCGCCGTCCTTATGATCGGGCTTTGTCTCTCTGTAGTCGACTCTGCTATATACATCCATACCTGTGCCGGCAGGGATGAGCTTACCGATGATGACGTTCTCCTTAAGACCTCTGAGGTAGTCGCTCTTGCCCTTGATAGCGGCATCCGTGAGAGCCCTTGTGGTCTCCTGGAAGGACGCAGCGGACAGGAAGGAGTCAGAGTTGGAGGATGCCTTCGTGATACCCTGGATGATGGGCTTGACGGTAACAGGTCTTGCCAGTACGTCGCCGTTCTGGATCTTCTGCTCGATGATGGCGTTCTCCGCATCAGCCTCGCGCTTGTCGATGATAGCGCCGGGGAGGAGGTGGGACGAGCCTGCGTCCTCTACCTGTACGCGCTTGAGCATCTGGCTGACGATGACCTCGATGTGCTTGTCGTTGATGTTAACGCCCTGCAGACGGTATACCTTCTGTACCTCGGTGATGATGTAGTTCTGTACAGCAAGTACGCCGAGTATATCCAGTACATCTGCGGGATACAGGGTACCCTCTGTGATCGGGTCGCCCTTCTCTATGTGTGCGCCCTCGTATATGGTATGGGGCTTGGTCTTGTAGCCGTAGGGGATCTGATACTCCTCTACATTGCCGTCCGCGTCTGTGATGAGCACAGCCTTGGGGCTGGGTATGGATACCGTACCGGAGGTACGAGCCAGCTTAGCCTGCTTCTTGGAGCGGCGGCACTCGAAGAGCTCCTCGACACGGGGAAGACCCTGTGTGATATCCTCGGCCGATGCGATACCGCCCGTATGGAACGTTCTCATCGTCAGCTGAGTACCGGGCTCACCGATGGACTGAGCTGCTATTACGCCGACAGCCTCGCCGACTGCGACCAGATTGCCGTTCGCCAGGTTAGCGCCGTAGCACTTAGCGCATACGCCGTGCTTAGCGCAGCAGTTGAGGACGGTGCGGATGCTGACCTTGGTGATGCCTGCGTCCACGATCTTCTTTGCGTCGTCTGCTGTGAGCATCTTGTTCTTGGAAGCTATCACCTCGCCGGTGTTGGGGTTCCTCAGGTCCTCGAGCAGGAACCTGCCTGTGAGTCTCTCCTCGAAGGTCTCGATGGTACCCGAGCCGTTCATGATGCTGGATATCTCGATGCCAACGGTGGAGCCGCAATCCTCTTCGCGGATGATGACCTCCTGGGATACGTCGACCAGACGGCGTGTCAGGTAACCCGAGTCAGCCGTTCTAAGTGCGGTATCAGCCAGACCCTTGCGGGCGCCACGGGAGGATATGAAGTATTCGAGCACGTTAAGGCCTTCACGGTAGTTAGCTCTGATAGGCATCTCTATGACAGCACCGGAGGTGTTGTTGATAAGGCCTCTCATGCCGGCCAGCTGACGGATCTGGTCCATCGAACCTCTTGCTCCGGAGTCCGCCATCATGTTGATGGGGTTGTAGCGGTCGATATCCTTCTGCAGGCATTCCGTTACCTTCTCGGTAGCTTCCTTCCAGATCTTCTCGAACTCTACGGACTTTTCGGACGAGGATATGAAGCCCTTGCGATAGAGCTTGTTCAGTTCCTCTACCTTCCTGTCTGCTGCGGTGAGTATCTGAGGCTTCTCGGAGGGTATCGTAGCATCGAATACGGATACGGTGATAGCTGCTCTTGTGGAGTACTTGAATCCCAGAGCTTTGATATCATCCAGCACCTCGGACGCACGGGTGGTACCGTGTACCATGATGCAGCGGTCGATGATCTGACCCAGCTTCTTCTTGGTCACGAGGAAGTCTACCTCGAGATCGAACTGTGTAGCGGAGTCGGTACGTGTAACGTAGCCCAGATCCTGGGGGATCTTCTCGTTGAATATCAGCTTGCCCACGGTGCAGTTGATCACCTTGGACGCGGTCTTGCCGCCGATCTCACGGGATACTCTCACCTTTATGGCAGCATGCAGCGTGATGACGCCTGCCTGATATGCCATGAGAGCCTCGTTGACGTCGCGGAATATCTTGCCTTCGCCCTTCTCGCCTACCTTATCCAGTGTGAGGTAGTAGGAGCCCAGTACCATATCCTGTGTAGGTACGGCAACGGGACGGCCGTCGGAGGGCTTGAGCAGGTTGTTCGCAGCCAGCATGAGGAACCTTGCCTCGGTCTGTGCCTCTGCGGACAGGGGAAGATGCACTGCCATCTGGTCGCCGTCGAAGTCAGCGTTGAACGCGGTGCACACCAGAGGATGCAGCTTGATGGCACGGCCCTCTACCAGGATGGGCTCGAATGCCTGGATACCAAGTCTGTGGAGCGTAGGTGCACGGTTGAGGAGCACGGGATGATCCTTGATCACCACTTCCAGTGCGTCCCACACCTCGTTCTCTGCACGCTCTACACGCTTCTTGGCGTTACGTATATTAGTGGACTTGCCGGTGTCTACCAGCTTCTTCATCACGAAGGGCTTGAACAGCTCGAGAGCCATCTCCTTGGGCAGACCGCACTGATACATCCTCAGCTCGGGTCCTACCACGATAACGGAACGTCCGGAGTAGTCTACGCGCTTACCCAGCAGGTTCTGTCTGAAGCGTCCCTGCTTGCCCTTGAGCATATTGGACAGGGACTTGAGCTCACGGTTGTTGGGGCCTGTTACGGGCCTGCCGAAGCGGCCGTTGTCGATCAGAGCGTCTACTGCTTCCTGGAGCATACGCTTCTCGTTGCGTATGATTATATCGGGAGCCTCCAGCTCGATCATCTTCTTGAGACGGCCGTTGCGGTTGATCACACGTCTGTACAGGTCGTTCAGGTCGGAGGTAGCGTATCTGCCGCCGTCCAGCATTACCATGGGACGAAGATCGGGGGGTATCACGGGTATGATGTTGAGCACCATCCACTCGGGCTTGTTGCCGGACTGGAGGAAGCTCTTCACGATCTCAAGACGCTTGAGGAGCTTGATGCGCTTCTGACCGCTGACCAGTCCCTCCAGCTCGGACTCCAGAGCGTTGTTGAGCATCTGGAGATTGTTGATCCAAGCGGATTTGTCGGCGATGCTGTCGTAGTCGCCGTTCACATTGGCCTCTTCGATCTTCTCATCGAAGAGCTTCTCGATATACTTTGAGCCGAAGATCACCTTGATGCGCTTGTCGGATCTGTTGTCCATCTCCTTGATGTTGTAGCGGTTTATGGTACCGTTGACATCTTCGCGGGTGATCATGGAGCCTACGGGGAAGAAGGGCTCGCCATCGGGATCTAAGTATCCGCCAT
>JAFYEQ010000326.1 GCA_017544185.1 Oscillospiraceae bacterium | reverse complement strand
GACAAGAGACAAGAGATGAGGTACAAGAGATAAGGGACAAGAGACAAGTGAAAAGGGACAAGGGGCAAGGGACAAGAGATAAGGGACAAGGGACAAGAGATAAGGTACAAGAGATAAGGGACAAGAGATAAGGTACAAGAGATAAGGGACAAGAGATAAGGGACAAGGGGCAAGAGACAAGAGATAAGGGACAAGAGACAAGAGATAAGGGACAAGAGACAAGTGAAAAGGGACAAGGGGCAAGGGGCAAGGGAAGACCGACCTTCTGTTTTCGGCTCCATGATCCAGATCAGGGATAGTATAACATAGATAAAAGCTCCGTTGTTATGTGACAACGGAGCTTTTATCTGCGTTATTTGAGCATGCCATTTTTGACGGCATCGTCGAGACAGCGGGACATATGCTCCCACAGCTCGCGGGAGCCGTCGGCGATACAGCTGTTGCGGCCGCGCACCATATCCGACGTGGTACCGTGCTCCTTCCAGCTGATGCCGCCCTTGGTATGGTTGAGCAGCATGGGCTGCATATGATCCATGGCCGCAGCAAAGCGCGACTCCGGGGTGTCCATACGCTCGAACTCCTCCCACAGGGCGCGGTACTCGTCCCGCTGATCCTCGGGGAGCAGACCGAAGAGCCTGTCCGCAGCAGCTGTCTCACGGGCTGCCTTGGTCTTGTTGCCCTCCACGTCGTAGCAGTAGGTGTCGCCTGCGTCTATCTCAACGATGTCATGTACGAGCACCATCTTGATCACCTTCAGGATATCTATGGGCTCGTTGCTGTGTTCAGCCAGCACCATGGCGAACAGTGCCAGATGGAAGGAATGCTCCGCGTCGTTCTCACGGCGGTGATGCACCTCCGTCTCTCCCTCGTACTCGCGCATGGACGCGCCCCTGCTCTCATCGGCGATGATATAGGTCTGCCTGTACAGGGACTTCATCTTGTCCGCTTCGAGAAGGAATGTAAGCTGTGACTGCAAACGATCGCTCATAGTATCTCCTTTTAGTGTATATACGACGCCAGCTGCGTATTGCCCTCCAGTATCAGCAGCTCGGCCTTGCGGTACGTGCCGCCCGAATAGCCGCCTATGCCGTCAGCCGCCACCACGCGGTGACATGGCACTATCAGGCATATGGGGTCCAGCCCCACCGCTGTCCCCACCGCCTGAGCGGACATGGGGCGGCAGAAGCGCTTTGCTACCTCTCCATAGGTCATGGTACTGCCGTAGGGTATGGTCAGCACTATCTCCCATGTGAGCCGCTGGAACACGGTGCCTATCAGCACATAGGGCGGCGTGAAGTCGGGTATCTTACCGTCGAAATAGGTATCCAGCCATCGTGAGGTCATATCGAACACGGGCAGATGCTCACGGCGGGCGCCTGCAGGCACGCGCATCACGGAGCTGTCCTCGAAGAAAAGCCCTGTCAGCAGCTCTCCGTCGCTGAGCATACACATATCCCCCAGCGGGGACGTATACCTATGCATATACACATCCATCAGCCGTTCACCGCCCCGATAAGCTCTTCCTCAGCCTTGTCAGCGTCCTCGCCCATTAAGAAATATGCCAGATCTCCCGTTACGCCCGTGATCGACTCCTCCGCCCGACGCTTGTCATCGGGGTACAGCGCATCACGCTCTATGGCCTTGGTGCGCCTGCGGTCAAGGGCCTCCCTTGCCGTGTAGGGGTCGTCCGAGCGTATGATGATGACCTCGCTCATAACGGCTGCAGAGGGGCAGCAGTACACTGCCGCATCCATAGAGCTGTCTATGCCGTAGTAGGTGTCGAGTATATACTCATCCGTGACGGGCACCATCTCCACGTCATATGCCCTCTCGCACACGATCCTCGCCGCTTCATCGGGGGAGATGCTGTTCCCCGCCATACAAGCGGTGAGCATGATCACAGCCAGAGGCAGCGCCTTATTCCACACCGCCGTTCTCCCTTACGTATACGAAGCCCTGATCGAACATGGCTATGGTATTGAGCCAGCGTATGCTCTGGGTCTGGGCGCCCATGCTGACTACGATCAGCTCGTGACCGAAGCGCTTGGCGGTAGCCACCACGCAGTAGCCTGCCTCATTGGTCATGCCCGTCTTGAGCCCCTTGGCGTACATATAGTAGTAATCATTGTCCTCGGGGAGCAGAGCGTTGGAGTTGTACCATCTCTCGTCCTCGCCCGTGAGGAACGTGACATCGCGGTATGTCTTCGCGCCCGATGCTGCTATCTCGGGGAACTGCTCGGAATAGAGCGTGATGCGCAGCATATCCAGAGCGGTGGTATAGTGATCTTCATCGTGGAAGCCGTCGGGACAGGTGAAGTGGGTATCCTTGCAGCCTATCTCCTGGGCGGTATTATTCATCTCGTCCACGAAGCGCTGTACTGCCTCGCGGGCGGACATCTCCTCGCCCTCATCGCCTGCCAGTATGCGACCTATGGTGGCAGCTGCGGTATAAGATGCATCGTTGCCGGAGGGGATCATCACGGCGTCGAGTATCATGTCCCTGTCCAGCTGATAGCCCTTCTCCAGCCCTGCAAGGCTGGAGCCCTTGTTCACCATATCGTACTCGTCCCCTACGGTGAACACCGTATCCGCGTCGGCGTAGCGCATTATCAGTATAGCGGTCATTATCTTCGTGGTGGACGCGGGGTATACCCTCTCGTTGCCGTTCTTGGAGTAGAGCATCTCCCCTGCGGTGACATCATACATAACGAACTCAGGAGTGTCGAGTATCATCTCTATCGGGCAGTCCTCGGTCTCGCTGATCTTTATCTCGACGGCACGCATCTCTTCCTTGCGGGCCTCTTCATCGGCTTCCTCCTGGGTCGGCAGTCCCTCCAGCTGGGTATACGCCGTATCGTCCTTGCTCATCTCCTTGACGAAGTTGATATGGGAGAACAGCTTATATACCAGTATTATTATGCCGATGAACGCTGCGAGCATGAACAGCAGCGCGAAGAAGCCTTTTATCTTCATTATCGTCTTTTGTTTCTTTGTCACCTTGCGCCGTCTCTGCGGCTGTGCTGCGTTAGGCTGCACATTCGTCTGAGGCATAACTTCTCTCCCCCCGTCATCGGCGATCTGATGCTGTTACTGTTTTTTCCCCACAGACATATACACCTCGTTCTCGCTGAGCAGCGAGCCGTTGGCGTCGATAGCGTACTTGAAGTACAGCTCGCCGCCCTGATCGGTGATGCTGTTGATGT
>JAFYEQ010000325.1 GCA_017544185.1 Oscillospiraceae bacterium | reverse complement strand
GTACACGGGGCGGAGGATATCCGCGGCGTGATATGTACGCTGCCGCCCCATCTCAAAAAGTCCGACGAGGTAATGACGAAGGAGCAGCTGTATATAGACACGGGGCTGTCCCCTGAGGAGACGAAGCGTCTCATATCCCGCGGGGACACCATATCCTACGAGGCGTCCTGCGTGATGCTCGCGGGCGACAGGATATGCGGCGCGGCACTTGATGACCGCTGCGGCATGGCAGCTGTGATACAGGCGGTGGACGAGCTCAAGTACACCGAGGATATGCCCTATACCTTCACGGTGCTGTTCTCGACACAGGAGGAGACGGGGGAGCGGGGAGCGTGCATAGGCGCGTATACCGTGGATCCCGATATATCCATCGCGGTGGATGTGAGCTTTGCTGCGGCTCCCGGATCGGATGCCAAGAAATGCGGGAAGCTCGGCGGAGGATGCATGATAGGTATATCGCCTACGCTGGACAAAGGGCTATCCGATGCGTTCATAGCCTATGCAAAGGATAAAGACCTGCCCTATTCCGTGGAGGTCATGAGCGGCACCACGGGCACCGATGCCGACAGGTTCACCATAAACCGCGGAGGATCTCGCGCTCTTACACTGTCTATACCGCTGAGGAACATGCATCTGCCCTGCGAGGTCATAGACGCTAAGGACTGCATGGTGACGGCGCAGCTGATGACTGCATATTTGAGGGGTGATGTGATATGAAGAAGACACAGAGCCCTGAGATACGTACACTGTTCATGGAGCTGCTCCGTGATCTGTGCGAGATAGACGGCACATCGGGACGCGAGGATCGTGTCCGCAGCTATGTACTCGACAAGATAGGCGATAAGGCCGAATGTACCGTTACGCAGCTGGGCTGCGTGATCGCACGGTACAAGGCAGAGCATACCGACAGTACACTGATGATCTCCGCCCACATGGACGAGGTAGGGCTCATCATAACATATATCAACGACGACGGCACTCTCGCCTTCGACTGCGTGGGCGGTGTATCGCCCGATGCCTGCGGAGGCCGTCAGATCACCGTGGGGGACGGTATCCCGGGCTGCATCGGCACCCGTCCCATACATGAGCTGTCCGCCGATGAGCGAAAGACTCCCGTGAAGTTCAGCGACCTGTACATAGACATCGGCGCAAAGGACAGGGAAGAGGCCGAGAAGTACGTATCCCTCGGGGATGCGGCGTACTTTACTGCGGGGTGGCATGAGTCCTGCGACGGGTATATACGCTCCAAGGCCATAGATGACAGGCTGGGCTGCGCAGTGATGCTGACCATGATACTGGCAGATCTTCCCGTATACGACACTGTGTTCACCTTCGTGACACAGGAGGAGGTAGGCCTGAGAGGCGCCAGGACAGCGGCGTATGCCGTGGATCCCGATATGGCCATAGTCATCGAAGCTACCACTGCTGCGGACATACCCATGTCGGAGGGAGCGCAGAGATGCTGCGAGCTGACCCGAGGTGCAGTAGTATCCTATATGGACAGATCCACTATATACGATCGTGAGATGTACGACCTCTCCCGCCTAACGGCTGAGGCGGCAGGCATAGGCTGGCAGACCAAGACCGTGGTAGCGGGCGGCAACGACAGCGGCGCCATACATATCAGCGGTGACGGTGTGCGTACTATGGCGGTATCGGCTCCCTGCAGATATCTGCATACCCCCTGCTGCGTGGCGCACAAGAGCGATATGTTCGATGTACTGGATCTGGTGACCGAGATGGAGCATACACTTCATGAAAAGATCTGAGTGCATCGTAAGGCGCATCCCCGATATAGTCCCTAACGGCTATCATGCGGCAAAGATACGGGCATATGCGGCGGCCTACGGTCACCGTTATCCGAACGTGGACCTGTCGTTCTATACCGGAGACGGCTTTACCGCCATGGTGTACAATAATACCGTGACCGTGGCAGGCATCCCCCGTGACAGGGAGATGTACCGGTACTTCATACAGCGTATCGGCTCGGGCAAGTTCATAGAGACGGCTGATGACAGCGCTTTGGAACTCGACGGGTGGTACCGTACACAGCTCATACATATGAGAGGGCGTGCAGACGGCAGGGACGACGGCGTCGTGCCTGCGGATGCGTATGCTATGTCGGATGCAGTATCCACGTATTTTGACATAGACAGAGATATGTGGTATACCGATATGTCCCACAGGATAAGACACGGGGTATCGCGTATATATACCTGCGGCGGATCCTATGCCGCGGTGGACTTCCATGCGTACGGAATGATGTATGTGTCCTGCGTGGTATCTCCCGAGGAAGTGCGGGGGAAGGGCAATATCAGGAGGATATTGTCCCATATCTCGGATCTGGGCGTGATCGACTTGAGATACGATCCGTACCAGGAGGGACTGTCGGGCTTCTATGAGCACATGGGGCTCATGAGGGTAGGCGAGGATATGCTATGGGACAATGAGGTACGGCGTATGTCCATGGAGCCCGATGACTTTGCACGTATCCTCGTGCGCAATACAAAAAGAGCTGTCAGATATGACAGACGTATAGATATATGAAGCGGAGGAAAGATATGAAACTGATGCTTGGCAATCAGGCAGTCGCTCGTGGTCTGTATGAGGCCGGGGTGGACGTGGTATCGTCCTATCCCGGTACTCCTTCTACGGAGATCACGGAGTTTGCCTCTAAGTATGATGAGATGCATTCCGAATGGGCCCCCAACGAGAAGGTGGCCTGT
This sequence comes from Oscillospiraceae bacterium, assembly GCA_017544185.1. Taxonomy (GTDB): domain Bacteria; phylum Bacillota; class Clostridia; order Oscillospirales; family Ruminococcaceae; genus Huintestinicola. Next base: position 409 of record JAFYEQ010000325.1, on the reverse strand, counting down.
GAGGTAGCGGTAGGCGCTTCCATAGGCGGAGCCAGATCCTTCTGCGGTATGAAGCATGTGGGACTCAACGTTGCTGCTGACCCGCTGTTCACCGCGTCCTATACGGGCGTTGGCGGAGGCTTCGTGCTGGCAGTGGCAGACGACCCGGGCATGCATTCGTCCCAGAACGAGCAGGACAGCCGCCATTATGCCATCGCGTCCAAGGTGGCCATGGTAGAGCCTTCGGACTCCGGTGAATGTAAGGAGTTCACAAAGCTGGCATACGAGCTGTCGGAGAAGTTCGACACTCCCGTCATACTGAGACTGTCCACCCGCGTGGCTCATTCTCAGTCCCCTGTAGAGGAGCAGGAGCGTGTGCCTCACGACATCGGCGCATACGAGAAGCATCCCGAGAAGTACGTCATGATGC
>JAFYEQ010000324.1 GCA_017544185.1 Oscillospiraceae bacterium | reverse complement strand
GAGGAGTCGGGCAGAGACAAGGATCTTAGGATCCGCTGCCCTGTAGTGATATGGAACAGATCATCGGGATATCATCGCCCGAGACCGCTGCTGCGGTGCTGGGGCATCTTGATGCCAACGTGAACCGCATACAGCGGCAGTACGATGTGACGCTGCTCTCCCGCGGCAGCGATATACGAATAAGCGGGGAAGAGGACGCTGTAAAAAAGGCAGTACGCTGCGTGGAAGCGCTCTGCGGCATGGCCGAGCGTGACGAGGAGATCAACGAGCAGAGCCTGGGGTATATCTTCTCTATGGTGGAGGAGGATCATCTGGAAGAGATGGTCAAGCTCACCGAGGGCGGGATATGCGTGACCATGTCGGGCAAGGTGGTCAAGGCAAAGACCATCGGCCAGAAGAAGTACATAGATCTTATACGAGACAATACCATCGTCATGGGCGTGGGCCCTGCGGGCACGGGCAAGACCTATCTTGCCGTGGCTATGGCGGTGAAGGCCTTCAAGGCTCACGAGGTCAGCCGCATCATACTCACCCGTCCCGCGGTGGAAGCGGGGGAGAAGCTGGGCTTTCTGCCGGGCGACCTGCAGAACAAGGTGGATCCCTATCTGCGGCCCCTGTATGACGCGCTGTTCGATATGATGGGCGCTGAGAGCTTCAACAAGCATATGGAGAAGGGCACCATCGAGGTGGCGCCGCTGGCATATATGAGAGGACGCACGCTGGACGATGCGTTCATCATACTTGACGAGGCGCAGAACACCACAAGGGAGCAGTTCAAGATGTTCCTGACCAGGCTGGGCTTCAACAGCAAGATGGTGATCACGGGCGATATCACCCAGATAGACCTGCCCGACCGACGCAAGTCGGGACTGGTGGATGCCATGAAGATACTCCACGGCATCGAGGGCATCGCCATGACTAAGTTCACCGACCGCGACGTAGTGCGCCACAAGCTGGTGCGTGACATCATCAGGGCATACGACAAGGCACAGAACAGAGACGAGAACTGAATAGGAGAACTTCACGGCTCTTTATGAAAGGGAGGATACTATGCACAAGGTACGAGTACATATCACCAGCAAGCAGCAGAGGAACATCACCCCCGATATACGCGACATCGTCCGCTCCTGCGTGGCACAGGTGCTCTCCGACGAGAAGTTCGGCCACGATGCGGAGGTCAACGTGACGTTCGTGTCCGACGAGGAGATACGCTCCCTCAACCGTTCCTACCGTGATACCGACCGTCCTACGGACGTGCTCAGCTTCCCGCTGGGGGAGAACGGGGTATACGACTTCGATCCCGCAGAGCATCTGGCTCAGTTGGGCGATGTGGTCATATCCTTCGAGACTGCAGTCCGTCAGGCCAACGAGTACGGGCACAGCATAGACCGCGAGGTGGCCTTCCTCACCGTACACAGTATGCTCCATCTGCTGGGCTACGATCATATAGACTATGTGGATGAGCGTATAATGCACGCCAAGGAGGACAAGGCGCTCAATACTTTGGGGATATACCGCGGCATATCTCCCGTATGGGCGGTGGAGGACATATTCGACCGCCTGAAGCTCCGCGACAAGACCATCGCTCTTGCCAGGAAGAGGGGCGTGGGCAAGGATACCGATACCTTCCGCATCACACGTATCGCCTGTGAGATATCCGAGATGAACAAGCCCTATGAGTGGTACTCCGCAGAGTGCATGATACTGCGCAGCGGCAACATCATCGGCGGGTACGAGGTGCGCTTCGACACCAACGGCGATATGATCGACGATGACGTGATATGACAGGACGATAGACATAGGAAAACGATGGATAGATGCTGAACGAAGCGGTGGGGGCAAAGGCTCCCGTAGGATGCCATCTCACCCTACGGCGGAATTTCAAGTTAGATCTGTTCATCGTTTCCATAGATATAGACAGAACAAAAGAGAACGATAAGATATGGAGGAACGAGATATGACCTCACCCGAATGGATCAAGAAGTCGGCAGTATACCACATATACCCTCTGGGCTTCTGCGGCTGTGAACGTACAAGAGCCGAGTTCGACGAGTCAAAGCAGCCTCACCGCATACGCAAGGTGCTGGACTGGATGGCTCATCTCAAAGCTATGCACCTGTCTGCAGTATACTTCGGCCCCGTGTTCGAGTCTACCGCTCACGGCTATGATACGGCCGACTATACCAAGATAGATGCCCGTCTGGGCACCAACGAGGACTTCACCGATGTATGCAGAGCTCTCCACGAGAACGGCATCCGCGTGATCCTCGACGGCGTGTTCAACCATGTGGGGCGCGACCACTTCGCATTCAAGGACGTGCAGCAGAACAGAGAGAGGTCCCGCTACTGCGGCTGGTTCTGCGACTTGAACTTCGGCGGCAACAACGGCTACAACGACGGCTTCTGGTACGCAGGCTGGAACAACTGCTACGATCTGGTGAAGCTCAACCTTAAAAACCCCGAGGTCGTTGACTATCTCCTAAATTCTGTCAAGATGTGGATCGACACATGGGATATCGACGGCATACGCTTCGATGCCGCTGACTGTCTGGACAATGATTTCATCAAGCGGATACACAGCTTCACACGCTCCCTCAAGCCCGACATATGGCTCATGGGCGAGATCATCCACGGGGACTACCGCCGCTGGGCAAATCCCGATATGTTCGACTGCGTGACCAACTATCAGTGCTATAAGGGGATATGGTCGTCACACAATGACCGCAACTACTTCGAGATAGCACATTCCATCGAGTATCAGATGGGCCAGTACGGCGATATCTATATGTACAACTTCGTGGACAACCACGATGTGGAGCGCCTTGCTACTCATCTTACCGACTATGACAGGATATACTGTTGCTATACCATGCTGTATACCATGTACGGCGTACCGTCGGTATACTACGGCAGTGAGTACGGCATAAAGGGCGCCAAGGGCAAGGGCGCAGATGCGGATCTGGCCATACGCCCCTGCATCGAGCTCGACGATATCCCCGGCAGGGACGACAGGCTGTACGAACATATATGCTCACTGGGAGCCATACGCTCCGAGTCGCCCGCGCTCCAGAGAGGTTCCTACTCCAAGATGGAGCTGAAGAACCAGACATTCCTCTACAAACGTGAGCTGGACGGGGAGGAGGTATACATCGCTCTGAACATATCCGACGGTGACTATACCTTCAGCTTCGGTACCAAGTACGCAAAGCTGGCAGACAGACTGTCCGGCAAAGTGTTCACCGTAGACGGAGGACGCGTCAACGTCACGGTGGGGAAGAACAGGTCTATGATACTCGTGGATGCGTCCATACATAACGATGGAGACGACAGCGCTCCCGTCGTGTCCGCTCCCGCTCCCGCAGAGCCCGAGAAGCCTGCTCAGCCCGCTCCCGAGCCCGAGCCTGCT
>JAFYEQ010000323.1 GCA_017544185.1 Oscillospiraceae bacterium | reverse complement strand
TTTGCTTTTTCTTCGCGCTCTTCCTGAGAGCGCTCCTGCACTTCGCCCGTATCTTTTTCATAGGCTACGAGGCCTATGATATGCTCGGGAGACCTTTGGGCAGGACCATACGGGGGATAGATGCCTTAGCGGGCGGCGGACTGGAAGATCTGGTATACCTGCTGATGATGTGCATATCCGCGGTATTCGATATCATATACATCGTCATCAGCAAGATGATAAGCAAAAGAAGGAGAAAGAACGATGGCTGAATATATATTCACCGATGAGCTGGATGTGGATGACTATCAGCGGCTGCGTGACGAGGTAGGCTTCAAGGCGCTGCCGAGAGAGGAAGCACAGGCAGGGCTGGACAATGCGTATGCGAACATCGCCGTAAAGTACGAGGGCGAGACCGTAGGCATTGCACGGCTCCTGTGGGACGGCAGCTATTGCGCATACCTCACAGACGTGGCAGTGACCGAAAAGCACCGTCATCACCAACTGGCGACCATGATGGTGCAACGTCTTATAGACAAGCTCAGAGCCGAGAAGAAGGAGGGCTGGCAGATCAAGATCCATCTGCTGGCAGATCTCGACAGGGAGAGCTTCTACGAGCGCTTCGGCTTCGTGTCGAGACCTAATGATATATCGGGAGCGGGGATGGATCTGTGGCTGTGATATGCGATAATGCTGCCGCGAGAGCGTTCCATGTGCATACATACAGATGCAGGCACGCCGAGAACGTGCCTGATGATGCGTATGTGGTCAAGGCGATGGAGCTGGGGGCATCGGAGATCTGGTTCACCGATCACTGTCCCTTCCCGGGCGACCCCTTCGGTAACAGGATGGGCTGGGACGAGCTTGGAGAGTATGTCAGCACCCTTCGCGGGCTGAGAGACAGATACCCCGACATAGATATACACATAGGGCTGGAAGCCGAGTACTTCCCGACCTATGACGAGCAGGGACTGTATACTATGCTCACAAAAGATATGGGCATAGAATATCTGCTGCTGGGACAGCATATGGCGCAGATCGGATCCGATCCTCCTGCATATTCCTTCTCCCTCGACAAAGACGAGCTGATCCGCAGGGAGTACAGGCTGCTGGGAGGAGCCACAGTGCAGGGCATAGAGAGCGGTCGTTTCTCCGCGGTCGCCCACCCCGACAGGATATACCGCCAGTGTACCGACTGGACGGAGGATATGGCGACGGCAGCCAGTGAGATCATATCCGCAGCCGACAGGGCACATATGCCTCTTGAGCTCGACCTCTCCTCCATGGAGTGCGGTATGTACAGGCAGGAGTTCTGGGATATGGTGCCGACCCATATGGAGCGCATCACAGGCCTTGACGCCCACTCTGTATCAGAGCTGGAGGAGCGGTATAATACTATTTCTTCCTCTATGTATAGACGATCTCTCCGCCCGAAAGCCGTATACGATGGCTTTCAGGCGTATTTCTCGTCTATACATAGGTCAGGAAGTAGTATCAGCAGTTGCATCTCTTGTCCCTTGTCCCTTGTCTCTTGTCCCTCTCGATCATCGATATCAGTCCCCTATCTCGTCAATGAACTCTTTGATATCCTGCGCCATCTGTTCCGACTCTTTATCGATGATCTCATAGTGTGTGCAGTCAAACGCTGTAAAAGTTTTCACTTCAAGATCATCAGCATAGCTGTGTGCGATCTCCTGCCATGTTTCTGTATCCATTTCCGTGACACCATTTGTAAGGAAAAGAAGCATAGGCTTATCTGGAAATGGGTCGCTTTTTATAAGTTCACACGCATCAGGGAGTGTAACGATCTCATCATAATTTATGATATGGTTCCCGAACTTGCGGCATACGAGCGCACGTTCAAGAGCGATATCCTCTTTCGTATGGAGCGGTGAAAACTCACTGTCCGGAACGAACAGTCTGATGATCCCTGTTGCCCTTGCGATACCCATAACTGTTGTGGTGGTCTTAAGATCCTTCGTGTCTATCCCCATTTTGTCAAAATGCTCCGGAAATGCCATATCTATGCTGACTATGGCCTCTACCTCATCAGGATATCTCTGCGCCCATATCAAGGTATCTATGCCCGACTTTGAATAGGGACACAGTATATACGGTGCATCCACGCCTGCCTTTTCAAGAGCGGTCCTGCATTCATCCACCATGGTCTCATAGTCTCTTTCGGTATCCACGATATCGCTCATGCCATACCCGAATTTCTCAACGACGGCTACCCTATATCCATCGGAAAGCTTACTGTACAGCGGCTTGAATGTGATAGCAGGTGAGGTATCCCCGGAAGGAGCCAGGAATACGAGAGTATGCGTTCCTTCGCCTTCAACGAATACGTTCATATTATGACCATGGACCTCTACGAGCTGCCCCGGATAGCTCTCAAGGAGCTTGTCCTCTTTGCTGAGCATGATCCGACCGTACACGAACATGATCAGGACTATCATGATATCCAGTATCAAAAAGCCGAGCAGCACTTTCCCTATGATCTTCAGCGCCTTTTTCATTTTCATCGTCCCTTTCGGTAAAGCTTATGACCCCATGATCATGTCCTGTCCAGCTCCCTTGTCTTGACGAAGCTGTATACACATACGATCAGGATCAGCGCGAATACGGGCAGGGTCTTCCTGATACCGTCCGACAGCCCTTCTCGTGTGATCTTAGGCCGCAGCTCTGTCTTGCATATCCCGAGCACTGCGAATATCGTCACGATGCAAAGTAAATGATCAAGACCCACAGGTATGACGAACTCCGACAGATCTGATATCTGCTGCCGGGGTATCAGCAGACCCACAGGGAGCCCCGTGATCATCATGAACGTGACCGCCAGCGCCGGCACTATAGTGACGATCATGTACTTTCTCTCGGTGTCCTTCATCACATCATGGCCTCCATCTGCTCATATGCCCCGGGGATCACCGAGGTGGAGAGGATGCTCCCCGCAGTGGCAAGATCCAATATCACATGTGCGATCATGGCGGGGAGAGGATCCCTGCTCTTTCTGTACCATACACAGAACAGCACCGTCAGGGGAAGGAAGGACAGAGCACGGTATGCCATATACCCTCCGTCGAATATGGTCGGTATGAAGCAGTGCTGCAGGGTATAGAACAGCGCAGGCACGATCACGGATGCATACTTGTTCCCTATGCGTCCTGCGCCGCAGCCCAGATACAGCCCGTCCTCCGCCAGCGCAGTAGTCACGGGAAGGAGCAGCACATTGATCACCGCCGGCACAGCGGGTATGGGTGCTATCATCTTAAGGGACACTGCAGGCATCAGCGAACCGTAACACAGGAGCCCTGCGCCGTACATGCCGCCCATGCCCACCGCCACGAAGCCGATGATCAGCGGTATGGCCTTCTTTACAGGAGTCTGTCCCTTCTTCAGGTCTATAAGCTCCTTGTAGCCCATGCCCTCACGTCCTGCCATCACTACCAGCAGAGCTATGGTCAGTATGTTCACTATGGTCGCTGCCACAGACCACCAGTTGCTGATGTCCTCTACCGCGCGTTGTGTCAACGCGGCCCCGATGATAAATATCAGCGGGAACACCACGCACCGCACAGGCAGCAGATACGGGAGCAACGATCTGCTCTTGTTATCGTCTGTCATATATGTCCTCCCGTGCGCTCCATATGATCTTTGATCCTGAGCATCGTCTCATATTCGCGCCTTGCCCATGCATAGGCGCCCTCTGCGCCTAAGAGCCGCCTGTTGCGTTCCACAGCATCCTCTATGGTATACATGCCAAAGTGCATGCTGCAGCTCTTCTCCTGCTCCGACAGTGATGTTTCCGTGCGCTCGGAGGACACCTCGCAGAAATATATCCTGCTGGTATGATGCCATATCCTGTCGCCCTCTACGGTCAGCCTCTTCTCCTCCACATAGCCGAAGGGCACTACAGAGGAGGGTATCAGAGCGTGACCCGTCTCCTCGCGTATCTCCCTTGCCAGCGTGGTGAGGTCGTCCTCGCCGTCCTCCTGACCTCCGCCGGGGAGCTTCACGCCCCCTGTCTTGTCCTCTATGCACAGCAGCTCATCCTCGATGGATATCACAGCCCTTACAGCTGTGCGGGATATCTCGGGCATGCCCTCGTCGTAGTCCTTTGCATCCAGCATGAACAGTCGTTCCATAGCTCCTCCTATAACAGCCACTGCATCATGTCCGGCACCAGCAGCGTCAGCGCCGGGGGGATGATCAGCAGCAGGATCAACAAGCCTCTTACCCTGCACATATGCAGCTCTCTGTCTGCAGCAGGGTCGTATATATCATCGGGGAGACAGTCGGTGTTTACGTACAGCCACACCATATCTCCCGGCTCCACAGGGCAGCTCCATTTGCGTCCCCATATGGTATTGCTGCCGCGGTAGGTCTCTCCGTTATACTCAAAGGTATATCGGACATTGACGTAGGTCTTCTTTCTCCAGATCTTCTCATACAGGAAAGTGCATTCCGCAGGCACCTGCAAAAGGCATCTGTCCTTCAGCTCCTTTATCTCCTTAGCCTTCATGAACTGCACTGACGCGACCGCACCTATAGTCACTGCGATCATTATAAAACATATCAGCATCATACCGATCCTTATTCACAAACTCTCTTTTTCTTCGCCAGCGTCACCCATACGGTCGTTACGGCTGCCATAACGATCATTGTGATGAGCTGTGCTCTTACACCGTAGAAATCATATCCGATCGACACGGGAACAGCATTTGTGAGCATATGCATCATCACGCAAAGCCACACGCTGCCCGTTATCTTTCTTATCGCACCTAACATAAAGCTGAGCGCGATACAGCCGAAAATGAACGCAAAGAAATTTTCTCCGTACTGGTTCACACCGGGGATGAAGAACAGGGGCAGATGCCACAGCGCCCAGATCAGCCCCATTATCAGAGCTGCCGGCATGAAGCCGAACTTCTTTTCCAGCCAGGGGAACGTGATATACCGCCAGCCTGCCTCTTCAAGCCCACCACCGATGAGCATGATGGGGAGCATAAGTATGATCATGTATACGGGAGCGGCCATCGTAAAGCCTCCCGACAGGCACAATACCAGAGTATCGACCGCAACGAGCGCGATGACTGCCGCATATGACCATACGCTCTGCTTCACGTCGAACACGTTCTTGAGCCACTCCTTGAAGCCCTTTACCTCGCCGTTCTTCTTCAGAGCGATATACGAGGCGATAGTGGTCGAGAATGCCCCAATGACATATGGAAGGTTGATCCACGCATGATCCGCCTTGGTGATCCCGTTCAGACCTAAGATGACACACAGCCCCCAGCAGACGATCATAATGGGGAACGTGATGATCAGATGATCTCTGAATGCCTTGCTTCCCGGTGTCCAGTTCTTTTCCATAGTTTACCTCCATCAGCATCACCGCAGCCCGATCCTCTGTCGGACAGTAGGGTGTATATGCCTCTCTTTACGAAGTATATTATAACATGATATATATCGCCTTGTCAACTACTTCATATCGCATTCTACAATATGCATGATCAAGGCCGATACGTCCCTTCACAGATCTATGCACATCACACAACAGGCTTGGAACTGTGGGAGACCTCCCGCCCCACTATATCTTGTTTGTCTCTAGCAACTGCGCTCCTCGTCCCTTGTCCCTAGTGATCGCATCCCTTATTCCCTTTTGCTGACCGGTATGATCAGCACGATCCGCTTGCGCGGATCCTATGCCGCCGATATGCAGTGATCGGCCTTATCACTGGCTCCCGTGAAGTCTCCGTCAAGGGTCACCGTGTAGACATATACGAACCTATTGCCGCTCTGGGTGATGTAGTATCTTATATGTCCCCCCGTGGACAGCGTGAAGGACAGCTCGCGAAACCTTACGCCGTCTATAGTCACATTCTCGTTCTTCTCTACGGTGTAGCCTAAGATATCCCCCGCGAACTGTGTACATACGATATCTGCGAACCCGTCAAGAGTGGCGTCCGACACGTTCTCCTCGCTGGCCACCAATATCTCTGCGGTACCGCCATCCGCTGCATATTCGCACTTGAAGGACTTGTCCGCCCCTCTCTTCTGAGCCTTATTGTATGCCACGATATAGTGATCGGTCTTCGCCACATCATCGCCCGTATAGCATACGAAACCCTCGGGCGTGGTCACCTTGAATACCCCGTTGGAATATACCCCGTCCTTTACCGTGCCCCCCTTGTACGAGGAACACCCCGTCATCATCATACCGATCGCCATGACCAGTATCATCATCAAAGTCCTTCTTATCATGATCTCTCCTTATCTGCCGAGCCCGTCTATGAACTCTGCTGTCTCGCGGCATACCCTGTCTGCTTCCTGCTGTGCGATCTCGCTGTGTCCGCAGGATATCTCCGATACGGTCACATTGTCCATATCGTCGATATAGCTGTGAGCATATCCCTGCCATTCAGCTTTCTCTATGCCCGTGCCCCCGCCCTCTGTCAGGAACAGGAGGATCGGGCAGGAGGGCTTTTCTCTGCTCTCGATCAGCTCCACCGCAGCGGGTATGGTCGACGTCTCGTTCGTGAACACCTTGTTGCTGAAGCCTCGTGCGGTGAGCGCTCTCATCATGGCCTTCTCATCCTGTGTATATGTGTCGGGGAAGGAGCTGTCGGGCAGGAACATCCTTATGATGCCCGTAGCCTTCACCACGTCTATGACAGCATTGTCGCCGCCGTATGCGCTCAGGTCCATATCCTTGTAGCTTGCGGGGAACGCCATATCCAGACCGACTATGGCCTCCACCTCATCGGGATAGCTCTGGGCCCATATCAGCGCATCCAGTCCCGACTTGGAATGAGGACACAGGATATAGGGCGCGGACACCCCTGCCTTGGAGAGCGCCTGCCTGCACTCATCCACCATGAGAGCATAGTCCCTCGGGGTATCTACTATATCGCTCCTGCCGTAGCCGAACTTCTCTACCACCACGGTCTTATAGGTATCGTCCAGTCTGTCGTACAGCGACTCGAAGGACAGCGCGGGACAGGTGCCCCCCGCCCCTGACAGGAACACGATCGTATGCTCTCCCTCGCCCGATACGTACACGTTCATACTATGCCCGTCGACTTCCACCGGCTGCCCCGGGTAGCTCTTCTCCGCCAGTGCTGTCTCCTTCGCGAGCATGATCTTGTTGTATGCTATCGCCGCGACCGCGATGACTATCATTATGAGAAGTATCCATCCCAGGACCTTCTGTATCCCTTTAAGTACCTTTGTCATGGTATCTCTCCTTTATCATCGTTCTCCAGATATCTCACTGCCCACTCCAGCTCATAGTCCCTGCCGTCGCCGAACATCCTCATGGCCGCATCCCGGTCAAAGGGTATGCGCACCTCCACGCCATTGCGGCTGATGCGGTCTGCGCGGGTGTCTATATTGGGCACTCCGTCCTCGTCGAGTATGAGCCCCACAGGGAAGCTCACGGTCACGATGCCGTCTGTGAGCACGCACCTGCCGCCTGTCTCCTGATCGCAGCCGTAGGGGTCTGTGATACCCGCCAGCGTCACGTTTGGGAGCCGCGACAGATACAGGGATGTACCATCGCCCGCGCTGATACAGTTGAAGTTGGTCAGCGCCACTACCTTCAGGTCAGCGAACTCTCCGTCTCCGTGTATGCCATGCTCTGATACGCATATGTACTTTCCGTCCTTGCGTATGCCAAGTCCCTGTCCGAACATATCCTCCGTGGTCAGCAGATCGCACAGCGCACATCCGATCTCATCGTATCCTCCGCTGTTGTTGCGAAGGTCGATCACCAGTTCCTCCATCCCCTGCGATCTCAGATCTCGGAGCTTCTCACGGAACATCTCTCTTGCCCATTTGTGGTCACCGCTCAGGTAACCGATCAGATCCCGATCCGGGTCGTCCGTGCCCTCTGCGGTGATCCTGAGATACCCGCATCTGTCACCCAGCATCCTTGCCGCAAAGTTCTCATTGGTCAGCGCCTCGCGGGAGAATATATCCTTCGCGTTGTTCAGCGCCTGTGTAGCACCTGTGTCTTCCAGTATTACCGTCTGCTCCCTGCCTGCATCATCAAGGAAGGACACCTCCACGGTATCACCGCCTATCCCCGACAGCTCCATCACCGCCAGACGGTCCTCATTGGCCTTCACCGACAGGCCTATGTCCGGTATATCCTCTGCGGCAGCCGGAACGTCCTTACCGTCCCACTTGGTGATCACCGTACCGCATTCTATGCCGAGAGCACGTACCTCGTCGGAAACACACGCCGCGATCACCTCTCCGTTATCCAGCTGCACCATGGCCAGCCCGTAGCCCCGGGGCGTCAGAGCGGATCTGTACCTGTTCCTGTCGTAGTCGGACCACACCGACACATGACCATCATGCAGCTCATTGCAGAACATCGTCACCGCATCGGAGAACTTTGCGGGATCCTGCTGCCGCTCCGCCTCCTCCACCATAGGCATATACTTTGCTTCGAGGGCGGCAAAGTCTATATCCTTCCACTCCTTTAGCACATACAGCCTGTCCATATCCTTCGCCATGGACCGAAATGACGCGGTATAGCTCTGCCGTGTGTAGTTGAAGAAGTTTGGAGCATATATGATATACTCAAGCCCGTAACGAAGGCTCACTATGCCCACGAACACCGCAGCGATCCTGTAGCCTATCCGCCGCTTTGACAAGAGTACCGGCAGCAGCGAGAGCACGCCGATAAGATACAGCATCAGATGGACGCCGACGAACATCGGAGCTCCGCGCAGATATATCAGCGCATGAGCGCATACCAGCAGCGCGGGGATCAGCGCGATATACCGCCAACGGCGCATTTTCCCCTCGTCGCCCTTCCATCTGTGATGGAGCACTGCTGACACGATCATAGCCGCCGCCACAGCCACGAGCCATATGATATGTACCCTGTTCGCAGTCGCCGCCAGATGATACAGCGATCCTATAAAGGTGTCCATGGATATCCCTCCGCAGTATCGGTCATGAGCATGATCTTAAGCAACTGCGTCAGCAGTTGCATCGTTACTTGTCAAGTCCGGCGATAAATCCCCTCATAGTCTCTGCTATCTCATCGGGCTTTTCATCAGCTACCATGTGACCGCAGTCAAGCTCTATCACCTGTGCGTCGGTAAGACCATCGGCGTAGTCGTACATTGCGTCTGTCCATACCTGTCCGCCTGTCTGCTTACCGTCGGCAAGGAACAGCAGAGTAGGTATATCGGGCTTGGGAGCGCTGTTTATCTCGCTGATAGCGTCTAAAATATGTGTACCGCCTTCATTGTCCATGGTTTTGTTGGCAAACTTTCTGCAAATTATAGCCTTGAATATAGCCTTCTCATTCTGATCTAAATACTCGGGCAGACTGCTGTCTGTCATCAAGATCCTCAGCAGACCCGATCCTCTCAGGAAGTCATATACATCTATATGAGACTTGCCATTATTTTTCAGTTCTTCTTCCGTGTAAGCTTTCGGAGTACTCATATCCAGTCCGACTATCGCTTCCACCTCGTCGGGATATTTCTGCGCCCAGAGGATAGCCTCTATCCCCGACATGGAGTGCGGACAAAGGATATACGGCGCTTCAATGCCCGCCTTTTGCAGTGCTTCACGATCCTGCCGCAGTATCGTATCGAGATCTCTTTCGCCGTCCACCACATCGCTGAAGCCGTAGCCGAACTTCTCTATGACTGCTATTTTATAGGTATCGCTCAGCTGTCTGTACAGCGCACTGTATTGCAGTATCGGAGAGGGCATTCCCGAGCCGGACATAATGACGATCGTGCGGTCGCCCTCGCCCTCGGTGTATATGCTCATCTGATGTCCATCCACCTCTACCATCTGTCCGAGCGGTCCAAGGAGCGACTTTTCCTTGTTCAGCATGATCCTGTGGTAGATGAAAATTACCAAAAGGAACGCTAATAGCAGTATCAGTATCCCGAGCAGTATCTTCCCTGTGATCTTCAGTGCTTTTTTCATATATCTTTCCTCCCCTGCTGGATATTACAGTATCTCTCGATGAACGCGTCAAAGTACTTGTCGATAGTGGCCAGCGCCTCTTGCTTCTTTTCAGGCTGACGGTCGCTCATCTGTATCATGAGCGTCACGGGAGCGGTGAACCCCAGCGCGGTCATATCCGGGTCGCCCTTTATCATGGCTCCCTTTTCCATAAGATCTGCAAATATCGCAGCGAACGCAGTGCGTATCTGAGTGATCTGATGTCTCGTAGCGCTCTCCGCGAAGCTCTCATTGCGGTACTGCTCGATCATCAGCATCCTGCGCATCTTGACTGCCATCTCATGATCCATCGTGAACTCCACCAGCCGCATGGCAAATCCCTTCAGGTCGCTGCCCGAGCAGATCTTGTCGGCCCCCTGGAAATTGCGCTCCATGCCAGCGTCGTATTCCGCCTCGGACTTGTCTATCAGCTCCTGCAGCAGGGCTTCCTTCCCGCTGAGATACTTGTATATCGTCGGAGCCTTTATCCCAACGGACTGAGCTATCTCCTCCATGGTGGTGCCCTCATACCCCTTTACGGAGAACAGGTCCAGCGCCGCCATCAGGATCCTTTCTTTGGTATTGCCCTTTTTCATATATCTCTCCCCTTACAGAACGGTGAATAACTATTAGGTATTATATATTTGTATATAGTATATGTCAATACGATGCCGCTCATTCTGATCAGATCCTAATATTTTTAATCAGATCTTAATGTTTAAAGAGGACAAGAGATGCAACTGCTCACGCAGTTGCCAGGGACGAGGGACAAGACTCCTGATCCCTAACTGGTCCATGTATTGACTTACAGTATGAAGCTGTGATATAATGATCAAAAGACTTCTCGGAGGTGCGGCTCATGAAGACATTACGGAACATCTCACGTATGATATCTGCTATCCTGTGCATCATGCTGATATGTATGATCCTCCCCGCAGATGTATGTGCCACGAGCTCTGCCAAAAGCAGTGCCAAGACTACGGCCAAGAGCGATACGTCCTTCGTGCATACCAAGGGGCGGGAGCTGGTGTGCGATGACGGCACGGTATACACCATCAAGGGCATATCCATGGGCAATGATGTATGGAGCAGCCCTACGTCTGCTCCCGTGGGCGACCACGACGAGAGCTCCTTCCGTGAGCTGTCGGACATGGGCTTCAACTGTGTCCGCTTCTATCTGAACTACTCCCTCTTCGAGTCGGACAAGGCCCCCTACAAGTACAGGAAGGCAGGCTTCGACTGGCTGGACAGGAACATATCCTGGGCGAAGAAGTACCATATCAGGCTGATCTTGAATATGCATTATCCCCAAGGCGGATACCAGTCTCAGGGCGGCGGCGATGCCCTCTGGACAGACAAGAGCTGTCAGGACAGGCTCACGGCCCTATGGGGGAAGATCGCCGACCGCTACGCCGACGAGGATACCATACTGGGCTACGGTCTGGTGAACGAGCCAATACCCGTAGGCAAGACCTCCGCCCGCGACGGTCTGCGGGTATGGCAGGAACTGGCGCAGCGCATCACTGACAGGATACGAAAGAATGACGAGCATCATATCATATTCGTGGAGAAGGTGCTGGGCGTGAAGGATCCTGCCACAAGAGAGACGGACTGGAGCCTGTCGCAGGAGGAGACGTTCATCACGATCAAGGACAGGAACGTAGTATACGAGTTCCACTCCTACGACCCCTTCCGCTTCACCCATCAGGGCTTCTCATGGGCGGGCACGGAGAACGTGCATACCTCCTACCCAAATAACGAGGCATACTTCTCCGACACACAATGGATCACCTTCAGTGCCGCCGACAGAGCGGACGTGAAGACAAACGGCAGACAGCGCATCGAGAGCCGCCGCTTCACCGTGACGGATGCACAGGTAAATGCTGTGGGCATCACGCTGCAGGCGTCGCGCATCGGCAAGGGCAGTACAGTATACGCCGACAGTATGTATATAGACGAATACGACGCGGGGGGCAAGCTCATAGGAAGCATCTATTGCGATCCGTCCGCCTTCGGGTACTGGTCAGCCGATGGCAGCGGCAGCGGATATGATACCGACAAGGACGGCATATTTTCGCTGTGCATCAGGGACACCACCTCCGATGCGAACATGTCGTCTATAAAGCTGGCCTACACCAAGGGCCACACCTACAGGGTGCGCGGGTACATACAGACCGAGAAGGCCGCTCCCGAGGCCGTGGTGACGCTGCGGCTGGATCAGTACCATGCAGGCCGCATCATAGAGAGCAGCAGGGACATACTGCTCTCATCCGTACAGCCTGCACTGGCGGTATCGAAGAAGACGGGCTGCGCCGTGTACTGCGGCGAGTACGGCGCGGGTATACACTGCTTCGAGGACAGAGGCGGCGAGAAGTGGGTGTCCGATATGATGGACATCCTCACCGAGAACGGCATCGGCTGCAACTACCATTCCTACAAGGACGGCTCCTTCGGGCTCTACTACGACAAGGACGGAAAGACCATAAAAAACACGGTCCTCGAACGGATATTCAGATCTAAGTACAAGGCCAAAAGTCTGAAGCAGAAAGCAAAAAGCTAGGAGCGGGAACGGCGTATTTGTGCGGTCTCATGGGGCTGACACGAGGGCTCCGCAGGAGACCATGTGCCCCTACGGAAGGATCTGGACCTTAGGATCGTCGTTTCCGTCATCTCAACTCTTAACTCTCAACGCTGACATAACTTACGATCACTTCAAAAAACATATTGATATTGTATTGACAAAATGAACAAAAAGTAGTATAATTATAGGCGTAGACTATGCACTTGATATGATCGTCTATCGTATGAATATGACATGAGCTATCTGATGGAGAGCATATATGGATCTTCAGAAATTCGTTGACGGCTTCGAGCTTACCACATGCATCATATCCGTAGAGCGCTTCCCCGACGGGAGCTACGGCACCATCCGC
>JAFYEQ010000036.1 GCA_017544185.1 Oscillospiraceae bacterium | reverse complement strand
GGGGCACTGCCTCCTTCCTGGGACACCGAAAGACTGCTGTCATCCTTGTCCATAAAGGATACTGTCATTGCTCTTCCATGTAAGGAAGACGACATAAGGAGCATAAACGGGATCAAGCTCGAAAGGGAGATCAACCAGGACGATCCTTCGATGGTGGGCATCAAGGAAGACGGCAAGGCTGTAGGCTACTTCAAGGAGAAGGACGGCCAGGTATACTGTATCACACTTACGGCACAGGGTTCCTCTGCATTCGGCGGAGCAAAGCTGTCGGATACCAAGGAATGTGAGAAGGTCCTTTCCGAGGTATATGATATGAACGTGTCTGACTATGTGACCAGTCTGAAGAAGTTCACAGGTGACAGCACCGTGGGACTGGTATACAACTATGAGGGAGAGACCACGAGCATATCCATGGAGATACTCGACGAATAGACGGCGATATGCCGATGATAGATGAAAGGATATACAGCTATGAATATTATAGACGGCAAAAAGGTATCTGCGAGAGTAAAGTCAGACGTAAGGGCTGAGGCCGAGGCTCTCAAGGCCAAGGGCATAGGCATAGGTCTGGCGGTGGTCATAGTAGGCGACGACCCCGCTTCCAGAGTATATGTGAACAACAAGAAGAAGGCCTGTGCAGAAGTAGGCTTCGAGTCCTTTGAGTATGCGCTCCCTGCATCCACTACCCAAGAGGAGCTCCTGGATCTGGTATCCAAGCTCAATAAGGACGACAAGGTCAACGGTATACTCGTACAGCTCCCGCTCCCTAAGCACATCGACGAGAACGCTGTTATCAATGCGATATCACCCGATAAGGATGTGGATGCGTTCCATCCTCAGAACGTGGGCCATATCATGATCGGCGATTTCTCCTTCCTGCCCTGTACTCCCGCAGGTGTCATGGAGCTCATCGCTGAGACGGGCATCGAGATAAGCGGAAAGAAGTGCGTGGTCATCGGACGCAGCAATATCGTAGGCAAGCCTATGGCTATGCTCCTGCTCCACAAGAGCGGCACGGTGACTGTGACCCATTCGAGGACGGTAGATCTTCCTTCGGTCACAAGAGAGGCTGATATACTCGTAGTAGCTGTCGGCAAGGCTAAGTTCGTGACAGCGGATATGATAAAGCCCGGTGCAGTAGTCATCGACGTAGGTATGGACCGTGATGAGAACGGCAAGCTGTGCGGAGATGTGGACTTTGAGGACTGCAAGGAGAAGGCAGGGTATATCACTCCCGTGCCCGGCGGCGTTGGTCCCATGACTATAGCTATGCTCATGCGCAATACACTTACTGCGGCTAAGATACAGAATGGCTGTCAAGACTAATGCTATGCGGATACTCGATAAGCTGAAGATATCCTATCAGGTCCATGAGTATCCGCACGGAGACGAAGCAGTAGACGGCGTGACCGTGGCTCAGCTGCTGGGGCAGGACGTATCATCGGTATATAAGACCCTTGTTACCAGAGGGGCATCATCGCCCGAGAAGGCATATTATGTATTCGTGATACCCGTGTATGCCGAGCTGGATCTTAAGGCCTGCGCCAGAGCGGTGAAGGAAAAGTCCGTAGAGATGATCCATGTGAAAGAGATAAACTCCATCACAGGGTATATCAGGGGAGGATGCTCTCCCGTAGGGATGAAGAAGCATTTCGACACTGTGTTCCACGAGGATATACAGAGCCTTGATACTGTGATGGTGAGCGGCGGCAAGATCGGCATACAGATCGAGCTTGCTCCCTCAGATCTCCTGGCAGCGACTGACGGCAAAACTTGCGACATAATAAAGCATGAGTGAGGGACATATGATAAAAGGCTATACTTACGGATGGGACAGCCACAAGGGGATGCTCACGGATCCGCGGTCAAAGACATCCATAAAAAGGATGTCTGATATGGGCTGTAATTGGGCTGCTCTCGCATTCGCAGTGACACAAGAGCGATTCTCATCTGTCAGGTTCGGGTTCGATTTCAGGTACTGCGATACAGACAGAGAGATAGAGACTGCTATAGGCAATATAAAAAAGCTGGGTATGAAGGTATGCCTGAAGCCTGTCCTCAACTGTGAGGACGGTACATGGCGGGCAAATATCACATTCCCTGAGAGAGAGTTCCCCGTGTACGATGAACTGGGGAGAAAGATCAGCTACTGGAACGAATGGTTCTCATGCTACACGGCGTTCATACTGCATTATGCAGAGATAGCCGAGTATACCGGCTGTGAGATGCTGTGTATAGGCTGCGAGATGATCGGTACGGAGCATCGTGAGGCTGAATGGCGTGATCTCATCGCACGGGTACGTGAGGTATATCACGGTCCGCTGGTGTACAACGCAAATCACGGAAAAGAGGACAATGTACGCTGGTTCGATGCGCTGGACTTTATAGGCACATCAGCATACTATCCCGTAGGATCTCCCGCCGGGGGAGACAGTGCAGAACAGATGCTCGCCCGCTGGACAGAGCCTAAGAAGAAGCTCCGTGATCTGTCTGAGCGGCTGGGCAAGAAGATCATATTCATGGAGATCGGCTGCCGCAGCGCAGAGAGATGCGCTTCTATGCCATGGGACTTTACTCATGTGGATAACGCCCGCAGCGAGGAAGAGCAAGCCAACTTCTACGAGAGCGCCCTGCGTGCTGTATGGGGCGAGGACTGGTTCGGCGGATACTTCTGGTGGGACTGGCCCACGTTCCTGCCACCTGACGATAGGATCGGCAAGGACACGGGATTTATGATATACGGCAAGAAAGCCGAGACACTGCTGACGAAATGGTATAAGTCATAACGAGATGGGGTATCGTCAATTGTAAATTTTTCGCGATACCCCTTGACAAAAGCTGTAAACTATGGTACTATGTAAACGATTACATCACCCGATCATTTATAGGAGGTCCTTATGAGATTTGCAGATGGTTTCTGGCTCAACCAGAGGGGCTATGAAGTAGGCTATTCCACGCAGCCCTATGAGATCACGCCCGTAGAGAACGGCATCAATGTTTATGCTACCACCCAGTATATCCAGAACAGAGGCATGACTTTGGGCGGTCCCTGTCTTGATATCACCTTCACTTCCACACAGAAGGACGTCATCAAGGTCAGCATAGATCACTACAAGGGCACGGTCAAGGACCAGCCCAAGTTCGAGCTGGAAGAGGATCAGGGCTATACCCCTGAGATCGTTGAGAATGACGATGCATGGGAGCTCATATCAGGCGATACCCGTGTAGTCATAAACAAGTACAACTGGTCTGTACAGTATTACCATAAGGACAAGAGGCTCACAGGCGGAGCATGGAGATCCTCTTCTGTGATCAATGAGAGCAAATTCAAGACCTCAGCCAGACTCAATGCCACACAGGACGACACCTTCTGGTCATACCCCAGAGACGAGCGCTCTACGTATATCCGCGAGCAGTTCACTATGAACGTGGGCGACTACTTCTACGGCTTCGGTGAGAAGTTCACTCCCTTCGTCAAGAACGGTCAGAACGTAGAGATATGGAACTCTGACGGAGGTACGTGCAGCGATCAGTCCTACAAGTGCATACCCTTCTATGTATGCTCCTCGGGCTATGGCGTGCTGGTGAACTCCTCCGACAAGGTATCCTTCGAGGTATGCTCTGATACCGTATCAAAGGTATCCTTCACCGTACCCGGCGAGCATCTGGAGTACTTTGTGATAGGCGGTGCCGATATACGCGAGGTACTGTCGAACTATACTACCCTCTCGGGCAAGCCTGCCCTGCCTCCTGCGTATACATTCGGTCTGTGGCTCACGACCTCCTTCACCACCGATTATAATGAGGAGACCGTAACGTCCTTCATCGACGGCATGGCAGAGCGTGATATCCCTCTCCAGGTGTTCCATTTCGACTGCTTCTGGATGAAAGAGTTCCAGTGGTGCGACCTTGAATGGGATACAAGACAGTTCCCGGATCCTGCGGGCATGCTCCAGCGTCTCAAGACCCAGAAGGGCGTTGAGATATGCGTATGGATCAATCCCTATATCGCTCAGCGCAGCAAGCTGTTCGATGAGGGCATGAAGAACGGCTATTTCGTCAAGAACAAAGACGGCAGCGTGTTCCAGTGTGATACATGGCAGCCCGGTATGGCTCTGGTAGACTTCACGAATACTGCAGCCTGCGAATGGTACGCTTCCAAGCTGCATGCTCTGTGTGAGCAGGGCGTAAACTGCTTCAAGACCGATTTCGGCGAGAGGATACCTACCGATGTGGTATACCACGACGGCTCAGACCCTATCGCTATGCATAACTATTACACCTATCTTTACAACAAGACCGTGTTCGACGTCCTTAAGGACTACTACGGTGAGAACAAGGCCTGCCTGTTCGCAAGATCTGCTACTGTAGGCGGTCAGAAATTCCCTGTACACTGGGGCGGCGACTGCTCAGCAGAGTATACCTCCATGGCTGAGACCATCAGAGGCGGACTGTCTCTGTGTATGTCGGGCTTCGGCTTCTTCAGCCATGATATGTCGGGCTTCGAGGCGACTGCCACCGCTGATATCTATAAGCGCTGGGCAGCCTTCGGACTGTTCTCTACTCATTCCCGTCTCCACGGCAATTCCTCCTATCGAGTGCCCTGGCTCTTCGACAAGGACGGCTCCACTGAGTGCGTAGACGTTCTCCGTCACTTCACCAAGCTCAAGGGAAGGCTCATGCCATATATATGGGCTCAGGCTGTAAAGACTCATACCACGGGCGTGCCCATGATGCGTGCGATGGTGATCGACTACGCTGACGATCCTGCGTGTCTGACCCTTGACAAGCAGTATATGTTCGGCGATGATATACTCGTTGCTCCTATACTCAACGATCAGGGCGCAGCTGAGTTCTATCTTCCCGAGGGCACATGGACAGATATCATCAGCGGCGAGGTGCTCACAGGCGGCAAGTTCTACAGGAAGCAGTACGACTACTTCGGACTTCCCTGTCTGGCTAAGAACGACAGCATCATAGCCTATGGTGCCTTCGAGCGCGACTTCGAGTATGACTATCTTGCAGGTACCGAGTTCGTGATCTATGCTCCCTCCGAGGGCGTGACTATCTCTGCTGACGTATACGACACCGATGCTAAGAAGGTATTCACCATCACTGCAGTAAGACACGGTGATACAGTAGAAGTAAGCTACACCGATACCGATAAGCCTTTTAGTGTCAAGGTAGCAGGCGGCGAGGCTGTAAAGGTAGAGCCCGAGGGTGCAGGCAAGGTAAATATAGCACTTTGATCATAACGATAACAAAAAACTGTTCTGCGTCATATCGGCGCAGAACAGTTTTATCATTTTTATCCTTATTTACCGAGGATATCCTCGCCTTCACCCATGACAGCGATCTCGCATGCCTTGGCGTTCTCCAGATGGAACATCATCATCTTATTGCCGGTCTCTTCATTGTATATGCCGCGCAGATGGGG
This sequence comes from Oscillospiraceae bacterium, assembly GCA_017544185.1. GTDB lineage: Bacteria > Bacillota > Clostridia > Oscillospirales > Ruminococcaceae > Huintestinicola. Next base: position 349 of record JAFYEQ010000036.1, on the reverse strand, counting down.
AGCGCTCTCAAGAGCCATCTCTGCGTACTTAGGATCTGTCTCGAACACGACAGTGCCGGTATATCTCAGCCAGTGACCATTATTGCCAAGGGCTACGATCTCAGCCTTGGGATTAGCACAGAGCTGCTTGTATACATCCTTGAAATCGCCTATACCGAAGAGTATCTTGTCATCAGCCTCCAGCACCAGACCCAAAGGCCTTACCTTAGGCTGATCTCCGTCAGTCGTTGCGAGGAAGAAAGCGCCTGCCTCTTTGATGATCTCAGTTATCCTGCTCATAATGATCACTCCTATTCTATATTTCTTATGATCTGTATCACCTTACCGATGATACGGCATCTGTCTGTGG
>JAFYEQ010000322.1 GCA_017544185.1 Oscillospiraceae bacterium | reverse complement strand
GACGGTCCCTACCTCATAGGGGATGACTTGCTGGCGACAGACAGCATCGTATGCTTCGCTTCCTCCTCCGATATGGACTTTGTCTTTGAGAAGCTCTCAGATATTGCTAACAGCCTGTGTGACGACATAGCTGATATGATCCCCGGCGGCCATACTCTCACCCTCCCTATCAAGTGGCTCCTGGGCGACCTCAGCGAGGACTACTACGGCGACGGCTGCAAGGACTACAAGGACAGGATGATCAAGGAGCTCGAGGGCAAGGTCGACGGTATAGACAGCAAGATGGACACTCAGCACTTTGAGGTCATGACCCGCCTTGATATGATGGACAGTAGGCTGGATAACATATCCGGGAAGCTCTCGGAGACCACAAAGAAGATAGACGATCTGGCTATCAAGGCTGAAAAGCTCTCATCTCAGGTGGACACCGACTCCAAGTGGGTCAGCGTGATGACGCAGAACACCACCAAGCTCACCGAATGCAACGCGGTCCTCAACGATATGGACAGCATCATGTTCGGTGTAGACAGCCTGTACAACGAGATACTCCTCACAGAGAGCACCGACAAGCTGAATCCTCAGCAGAAGCTGGTAAGGCTCGCTAACCTTGAGCGCGATCCCAGGATGACAGCGCTCAACAAGGATCTGGGCATACTGGCAGGGTATATGAGCAACAGCAATACCGCTCTCACATCCAACTACTTCGAGCTGATATCTCTCTACTGCTATCAGGGCTGCATGTTCAACACCGAGGCAGAACAGGAGATAAAGGACTGTGCGAACGTCATAGCACAGGAATATATCGCCGGTATGCTGATCTCCCTGAGATGCATGCAGGCAGAGAAGGCTGTATCAGACTTCACCGTAGAGGACTGCATGCACCTTACGAAGGAATGGTCGGATGACTGGGTAGCCTGCAGGAAGAACAGTATCACCCTCATAGGCAACGGCACGGTCAACGGCAGGTTCGATACTCTGGACATCAACTCCGGCAAGGCTATAGGCAGCTACAGCAAGTTCATGCACAAGCAGCATGATACCCGCTACGTCAACTTCGGCAAGGACAATACAGTTGTACACGCTTACGCAAACACGTTCAAGATAAACTCCGGCAAGAAGGCGAGCAGCGAAGCAAGAGCTCTTGTAAAGGACAGTCTCGATACGATCATGAACGAGCAGATCCTCGACGATGTGAAGATAAACACGATGATATCCTACGTCAAGAGCGCACACAGCGGCATGACGCTCAGAGAGTATCTGGAGGCCGCAGGCGTGAAGGGCAAAATGGGAGACGAACATACCTACCTGATCGTAGGCAAGGACTACACCATGGACAAGGAGTTCATAACGCCCACGAATCCTACCAACAGCGGTGCATCGAGCGGATTCATCTGCAAGTTCCCATACAGTAAGTACCACTATACGGTAAAGGTAGTGGATATAGACGATCCCGAGCTCAAGGTACAGGACAAGGAGCTGGTAACAGTACGTGAGACAGGTACGCTGGGTCTGGATCAGCCCGCAGTGTTCGAAGGCGATGCAGTTGATTATATGATCTTCACCGGTGAGCAGTCGGAGCTCGATCCCTGGGTCATCAGGACCGATGTAATGAGGATATCCTGACGGCAGAGCATATGGGACATGGACAGTAAGACCACTGACATGAAGACAACGCAGGAGGAGCGAAAGCTCCTCCTGTTCGTCTTTTTTATCGGCGTCGCCCCCGCCGATCAGGTATTATCCAGTGTTTCCGTAAAGTTGGATATATGCGGAGGCGTGGGGGCTGCGTCAGCAGTCCGATCTCTTGTCCCTTGTCTCTTGTCCCTTTACACGGCAGTTGGATCACTTTGCTGCGAAACGATAAGGAGCGGGATAGTATCACATATCGTTCTCCGAAGGGAGCTGTGCCATGCGCAAGAGCCTTGATATGCCCTTCTCCTGCATGGTGACCCCGTAGAATACGTCGGCCTCCTCCATGGTACCGCGACGGTGGGTTATGGTGATGAACTGGGTGGTGTCCGTGAAATTATGGAGGTACTGAGCATAGCGGGACACGTTCACATCATCCAGCGCGGCCTCGATCTCATCGAGTATGCAGAAGGGCGCGGGACGCACACGGAGTATGGCGAAGTATATGGCTATCGCGACGAAGGCCTGCTCGCCGCCCGAGAGCAGCGAAAGATTGCCGATCACCTTGCCCGGAGGAGCAACGTTGATATCTATGCCCGATACCAGTACGTTCTCAGGGTCTGACAGCTTCAGCTCTGCGCGTCCGCCGCCGAACAGCTCTGTGAATATCTGCTTGAACTGCGTGTTGATGCGGTCGAAGTTCTCCGTGAACTGCTTTTTCATGGTGGCGGTATATTCGTCTATCAGCCTGATCAGCTCCCGCTTGGATGCGTTCACGTCGGACAGCTGAGAGGACAGCAGTTGATACTTCTCATTGGTGGCTGCATAGTCGTCTATCGCTTCAAGGTTTATGCTGCCAAGGGCACGTATGCGGTCCTTGACCGTTACCAGCCGTGACTTGAGCTGAGGTATGTCCGCGTCCTTTATGACGATAGCCTCAGCCTCCGACGGGTACAGCTCGTACTGCTCCGCCATATCCGACAGTATCTTGTCACGCTCCGAGAAGGACGCATCACGGCGCTCTTCAAGGCGTATACGCTCTGCAGCCAGGTCGGAACGTTTATCGTTGGCCTTTTTGAGTTCGGTCCGCAGTTCGTTGTCACGGCGGTCCAGTTCCAGACCTCTGCGCTTCACGCCCTCGATCTCACTGCGTATCTCCTGTGCCTTCGCACCTGCGCCCGTCAGCTTCTCGCGGACCTCTTCTATATTATTGCGAAGAGACGCGATGGACGCTTCCTTTTCCTTTATCTCAAGGGCCAGCTCCACCGTGCCTTCACCTGCAAGGCGGCTCTTCTCCTTCAGGTCCTCTATGGCCTGAAGTGCGTTCTCCCTGTCCTTGACCAGAGATGTGCGCTCTATGCGCAGAGCGGCGATCTTATCGGACAGTTCTTCCTTACGGCGTGCGATGCGGTCCCGCTCTTCCACCGCTTCTTGGGATCCCGCCTTGACTTGGTCGATCTGTGCGAGCAGTGCGGTGAGACGCTCCTCGTTGTCCTTTATGGACTTGGTCACGCTGTCGAAGCGCTTGGATATATCATCGAGAGTACGCTTAGCATTGCTGCCGCTGCTGCCCAGCTGCTCCCGCATCTCACGTATGCGCCTGAGCTCCGCTTCAAAGCGGATCTTGTCGGTGCCTATGCGCTGCTGCTCCTCTTCGAGTGCTTCCAGCTCGATGGCAGCTTTGTTATACTGGGCGCGAAGGCCCTGTTCTTCCTTTTTGAGCTCGCCGAACTGAGCCTGCTTCTCGTCCAGCTCTGCAGCGAGACGGTCTATCTCGTTCTTTCGTGTGAGTATGCCGCTGGAACGGTCGGCAGAGCCGCCTGTATACGAACCGCCCGCATTGACCACCTGACCGTCAAGGGTCACTATCCTGAACTTGTACCCGCAGCGTCTGGCGATATTTCCCGCCTGATCTATGTTCTCAGCCACGGCGATCCTGCCGAGGAGCTGATTTATTATCCCCTCGTACTCGTCGTCATAGCCTATCAGGTCACAGGCAAGGGCCACGAAGCCCGGCATACCGTCGAGCCGCTCGTTCAGCCTGTTGCCTCTTACGGAGGTCATGGGCAGGAACGTAGCGCGTCCTGCGTTCATATCCTTAAGGAGACGTATGCTCCTCTTGGCTGTGTCCTCGTCGGAGGTGACGATGTTCTGGAGAGCGCCCCCAAGAGCCGTCTCGATGGCGGTGCTGTACTCGGGATCCACGTCGATCAGCTGGGATACAGTGCCGCGTATGCCTCTGAGCTGACCGCTCTTGGCAGCTCTGAGCACCGCCTTGACTGCACGGCCGTAGCCCTCCATGCTGTTCTCCAGATCGGTGAGTATCCTATGGCGCTCACGCAGGGCTGTCATATCAGCAGTGAGGGCCGACAGGCTCTTACCGAGGGCTTCCAGCTTGGTGCCCTTGCCTTCCTGTATACGCTTCATGCCGGCTATGCGGTTGACCTGCTCCAGTTGTTTCTCGGAGACCACCTTGAGGCCTTCTGTGATCTCCTGCTCTTCCTTTTCAAGGCTGTTCTTCCTGCGGTCCGCATCGCCCAGCTGTTCCTCGGCGATCCTGCGGCGCTCGCCCATATCCTCCAGATCATCCTTGGCAGCGGTGATCGCGGTATTTATCTCCGCACGCTTGATATACAGCGCGGACAGGGACTGCTCCAGCTCGGAGCGCTTACGGTCGGCATCCTCACTTCTCTCGGTGGTCCCTGCCAGCTCCTCCTCGTTTGCGCGTATATCCTCATCGGTGAGGCGTATCTTCTCGGCGATGCTGTCGGCGAGCTGCGCCTTCTCCTCCGCAAGGCGGGCATCCTCATCGCGGGAGGAGTTCGCCCCTTCGATGGAGGCGTTGAGTTGCTCTATGCGCTCCTCGGCGTGCTTGATCTCGTTCTCTAGTACCGCTATCTCAGCGATGTGAGCGGAGTTGGACTGCTCGTTGGACAGCAGATCTGACTGCAGCCGATCCAGAGCGATATCCAGTTCTTCCTTCTTGACGGACAGCTCCTGCTGTGCGCTCTCCAGACGCTCTATCTCGGCGTCTGCGATACGCTGCTCGCCTGCGTTGGCTACCAGCTTGTCCTCGAGATCCTTTATGCGTCCGCGGAGCTTCTCCACGGTATCCATCCATATAGTGACTTCCAGTGATCTGCACTCATCTGCAAGGACGAGGTACTTCTGCGCCTTGTCAGCCTGAGTCTTCAGGGGAGCGAGCCTTTCCTCGTATACCGACATGGTGTCGGTGAGACGGGCGATGTTCTCCTCAGCCTTCTCGAGACGGCGCTCTGCCTCCTCCTTGTGGTACTTGGCACGGGATATTCCTGCAGCCTCCTCGAATATGCTTCGGCGCTCGGCAGAGCGGGAGGATACTATCTCGGCCACCTTGCCCTGACCTATGATGGAATAGCCGTCGCGTCCAAGGCCCGTGTCCATGAACAGCTCGGATACGTCCTTCAGACGGACCTGCTCGCCGTTGATCATGTATTCGCTCTCACCGCTGCGGTAGAGCTTACGCGTCACAGATACGGTATCATTGTCGGAGGGGAGCACACGGTCGTCGTTGGCGATATTCAGCGTGACGCTGGCGTAGCCCATGGGGTGACGCATCTGGGTGCCTGCGAATATCACGTCCTCCATGCGCGAACCGCGGAGAGTCTTGGAGGACTGCTCTCCCAGCACCCAGCGGACAGCATCGCCGATATTGGACTTCCCGCTGCCGTTGGGGCCCACCACGGCAGTGATGCCCTTGTCGAATTCCAGTGTGATCTTATCGGGGAAGGACTTGAAGCCCTGCATCTCAAGTGATCGAAGGTACATATATATCTCGCTTTCAAGCGTAATCGCTGTTACCACAATAAAAAACGCAGACACGGAGGACCGTCATCTGCGTACAGCAAACCAACATATCCATTATACCATACTTGTGTATATATGTCAATATGCAAATTGAATAAAAATAATGCACAAATACTGTTAGAGAATTTATCGGAAAACTATTGACATTGACGGCGATATATGATATCATATATACAACGACAGGGAGATGAGCTCAAGACCGATCCGAAAGAGCAGTCCGAATGTCCACCATCATCCAGGAAAGGGGCGAGTCCCATGGCAATCGAATTTCATCAGTCAAGAGAGTTCCACAGCGGCTCGCAGCACCGGTGATAGTGCGGAAGTTTAAATGCAGTGCACAAGATGCCCACTTCCATGTTTAGTAACTTATCGTATCCGGAATATGTAGCCGCAAGGAGCTTTGGCAAGTGCAAGTCCATGTAGGATGGCACGGAAGCGTTCATGCGGTGCTTTTTATATCCTGCGCGGGACAGAGTGCACGCAGTCTTTACCAAGGTGCTCTCTTGCAAGGAGCGGCGGTCGGATCCGCCGATGAACGAGTAGGTTTGTCCTTTTAGCTTGGCAGAAAGGATGATCGATATGATCTTTCCGAGGTATATTCGGGAAATCTAAGCAGAAGGGAATGAGTCCAAAGTACTATTTAGTTTGACCGGGTCTCCGGCAGGTAGTTTATCCTAATGTAAGGGAATGATCTCATATGATTTGGAAGATCGATCTAAAGTAGCGAGCAAAGGAGTGAGTCCGAAAATAAGCTGAGACTTTATTCGGGTAACGTTCTTTGAGAAAGGACTGGATCTTATGAGAGCAAGAGGTTTTCACGATCTGAATTTTTAGTTAAAGGGCCGGTGTCAAGAGGATGCCGTCCCCGTGCAAGAGATAACGTTTCAAGGAGTAAGTCCCATGGACAGTTGAGCTTTACTTAGGTAGTACATAGCTTGAACTTATGAGGTGTATTCCAATGGCATAAATTTGATGACCCTTATCTTAACTCTGACAAAGTGAGGATATCCCAATGGATCATTAAAGTTTAATTCTTTTGCATGATATATGCTTTATATAGAATTTCATCTTCGTAAAGGAGAATGTACAGCAACTCGCTTGATCTATATTACGGTGATCTAGATAATGAGGAGTGAGTCCGCCTAACACGTGATCCTATTTAGGTAGTTCAAGCCCTTGCCGGTGTTCGGTGAGGGCTTTTTTATGCGTACACACATATCACGCTCCGAGGCTGTACCGTACTGTGCGACACAGTACGACGCTCCGGAGCGTGTGTTATCATCAAAGACTGCCATCTATTATGCTCTTCAGATGCTCTATATACTTCTCCCGCAGGGATACAGGCTCTATGATCTGCACCATGCTGCCGAATTTGACGAGCCATCCGAAGAACGGATACGGCTTCTCTGTCTTGATATCGGCGCTGATCGTGAAGGTGCCGTCATCGCTGTGGAACACAGGCACGTCCCGTCCGAAATGGTCGATGACTACGTTCATCAGGCTGTTGTCGAAGCGCAGCTTCACGGTCTCTGACGTGCCCGTGAACATTGAGAAAGAAGATGCCAGATGCTTCGACAGCGAGAATCCCTCGGGCATGGGGTCGCTCGTGTCGGGAAGGATCTTCACCTGATCCATACGGTCCACGCGGAAGTTGATGGCCGTGCCGTACTTAGCATAGTAGGCTACCAGGTAGTACTTGTCGTTGTCCCATGTCAGTGCGTAGGGGGAGCATACGCGCTTGCCCTCGCGGTACTTCTTCTGCTTGTTCACGTCGTAGTCGAAGTACCTGAAGGATATCTGCCTGTGGTCGTGTATGGCGCGGTGTATGGTGTCGACCACGATGTATATACGCTCGTTCCCTGTTTTGACACGATCGGCTATGAATACCTGACGTGCGAGCTGCTTGCCGGAGTATACGCTGGTGAGGGTCTCCAGCTTGCGTATCAGCTGTGCCGATTTCTTCTCTGTCAGGAACTTCGAGGATGCGACCGCATCTGCCAGGAGCTTCAGCTCCGGGAGCTCGAAGTCGCGGCCGACTACAGCGTAGCCCGAATTGGATCCTCTGCCGGATACTATATCCAGCCCGAATACCTTCAGAGCCTCTATGTCCTCGTACAGAGCCTTTCGCCCTGCGCTTATCCCGAAGCGCTGCAGGTGGGCTATTATCTCCGGCATGGTCAGGTGATGATCCTCGTCGGTATAGTCTAAGAGGATCTTATACAGGTAAAGTATCTTGAGACGCTGGTTGGGACTGGGCAAACGTTCGCTCATCTCATGCTCCTTCCAACTGATCGTGGATATCGGGGATGGTCTATACATCTATTATATCACATACGGTGTATCATTGTCGACACATTCGGCATAACAGGCGAAAAAAAGCGGACCATCCTATGATGGCCCGCTGTATGTATGTTCGCAGATCCTTATTCTTCCTTGAATATCTTTGTGGGGTCGTATCTCTTGCGGGCCTGCTCATTGGGGATCACGTTCTGAGCGTTGACCCAGGTGTCTACCAGAGCATCGTAGTCTTCCTCCTTCATCTCGAAAAGGAGGGAATCCTTTGCCGACTGGAAGTAGCTGTCGTCCTCGCCAAGGTCGAGACGGATAACGATGTAGTAGTGCTCGCCGTCAGCAGACTCAACTATGCCTGCTTCGCCGGTCTTCAGCTCGAATGCCTTGGATACGATCTTCTCGTTGGGGGAGGTGCCGTCCTTCTCTACTACCTGCTTGTTGCCGGTATACTCGGAAGCAGCGCTGAAGTCATCTGCATGATCATGATCGTGCTCGTCCTCGGTTACGGCAGTTTCCTCAACGGTCTCTGCAGTCGTCTCAGCGACAGTGGTCTCAGCCACGGTGGTCTCTTCAACTGCAGCCTCGTCCTCACTTACAGCTGTCTCATCAGCGGTGACTGCCTCGTCCTCGCTGACGGGAGCCTCTGTCTCAGCAGGAGATCCCTCGTCTATAGGAGTCTCATCGGAAGCCTCAGCAGCTGCAGCGGATACGTCCTCGAATATCTCATCAGACTGGGTCTTGTCCGTATCCTGTGTGACCTTGCCGACCCTGTTGTTGTTGGTCTGATTGTTCTGAGCTATCTGAGTATCGGTGAGGAAGTCGCCGTCGCCCACATTTGCGCTGGTAGTGGGAGATGTGCTCTTGAGAGCGTTGATATCAGCCTGACCTACCTGTCTGCCGTTCTGATCCACGAGATAGCCCGTAGCGGTGATGTAGTTGCCGTTCTGGGTAGCAAGAGTACCGTTGGGGTTAGCGAGATAGCCGGTGGAGGAGATGTAGTAGCCTGCGATGGTGAGGTAGCGTCCCTGAGTATCGGTTATATAACCGTTGCAGCTGATATTGTAGCCTGCAGTGGTGGTATAGTTGCCGAAGTTCACTGCGATGGTGTTGGAACTGGTAGTGTTATTGCTGTTCGTGTTCACCGCAGGAGCGTTGCCGACGATCACGCCGCTGGCGTTGACCAGATAGCCGTTTGCTGTGATGAAGTTGCCGCCCGAGGTAGCCAGGGTACCGTTGTTGTTCACCAGATAGCCGTTCTGGTTGATGTAGTAGCCGCCTATGGTGAGCAGACGTCCCTGAGAGTCAGTGATGAAGCCGTTGGAGGACAGCTTATAGCCGTTGGAAGTGGTATAGCTGCCGTAGTTCACAGCCACTGTGCTGGAGTTGTTGCTGTT
>JAFYEQ010000321.1 GCA_017544185.1 Oscillospiraceae bacterium | reverse complement strand
TAAGAAACGGTACCATCGGTGTCACACATGCGCACACGTCTCTGTACATCGTCGTGGCCAACGAGATACGTCTGGTGTATGCTTATGGTCGACACTGCATTCCCCTTTACAGCGGGGGTCAGATATATCAAAAACTTTCGTTCGATCTCAAGAGGTGTCATAGCTTTTCCTTTACATTGTCCCTGTCGGACATGATCAGCTCCTCGGCGTTCTTCAGAGCAGTATCGGTGATGTTATCGCCTACCATGATACGGGCGATCTCGCGTTTACGCCCTTCGGTATCCAACTTATGTACGCCTGTATAGGTGCGCTTCCCGTCGGACCTCTTCTCTATCAGCAGGTGTGTATCCGCCATAGCAGCCAGCTGAGACAGGTGGGTAACACATATGACCTGACGCTTTTCGGACACCTTGTGGAGCTTAGCCGCGATCTTGCCTGCAGCCCGTCCGCTCACGCCTGTGTCGATCTCATCGAATATCAGGGTACCGATGCTGTCCCGCTCGGAGACTACGCTCTTCAGTGCCAGCATGATACGGGAGAGCTCACCGCCCGACGCGATCCTCGACAGAGGCTTGAGATCCTCGCCCTTGTTGGTGGAGATCAGGAACTCTACAGTGTCAAGTCCGCTGCCTGTCAACTTCCCCTGTACTATGTCCACGCATATCCTCACATCGGGCATATCCAGCGACGCCAGCTCACCGCACACCTGGGACGCGAAGCGCTCTCCAGCAGCAGTACGCTTGGCGGACAGCTCCTTCGCCATATCGCTGACCTTATGCAGCAGTTCATCACGGCTGTGCATGAGCTCTGTTATCTCGTCGGACATGGTAGACATCTCTGCCAGCTTCTCCCGCGCGTCCTCTGCACAGTGTAGCACGTCGTCCAGCTCGGGACCGTATTTATGCTTCAGCTTGGCTATGGTATCCAGCTTGTCCCGCAGATATGCGAGCCTGCCTGGATCCGTATCTATGCTGTCTCTCTCGGATACCACATCGTAGGCTATATCGTCCAGTTCCACACGGAGCTGCTCAATGCGCTCATATACCGACGCATACGCCTTTGACCTGTCGGTCACGGGAGCCAGCTCACGCAAGGCGTCGCCCAGCATATCCGTCACGCCCCTGCTGTCATCGTCGCCCTGCACGATATAGCTCACTGCTGACAGAGCGCTTATGATATCCTCGCTGCTCTGCGCCACGCGGTACTCCGTCTCCAGCTCGATATCCTCACCGGGATGGAGCTCCGCAGCGTCTATCTCACTGCATATGGCTCTGAGCTTATCGGTCTGCTCCATACGGTGCTTCTGCTCTACAGCCATATTGTGTATCCTGCGGGAGATCTCCTGCAGCGACCTGAAGGACGCATTGTACGCCGCCACGTCGTCCTCCAGCTGACCGAAGCTGTCAAGTATCCCCATATGTTTGTCGGGATCTAGGAGCACCTGACCGTCATGCTGACCGTGGATGTTCACGAGCATCGCGCCTATCTCACGAAGGAGCGATACGGACGCCGCCTTGCCGTTGATGCGGGCGATGCTGCCTCCGTCGGCGCGTATCTCGCGGGCAAGGGCGATCTGCCCCTCCTCGTGGGATATCCCCAGCTCGTCCAGCTTAGCGGACAGCTCATCGGGTATCTCCGAGAACAATGCGGATATATACGCCTTGTCGCATCCCGCACGGACGATGTCCTTGTTGGTGCGCTGCCCCAATACGGAGTTGATGCCATTTATGAGTATGGACTTGCCTGCGCCCGTTTCTCCCGTAAATACGTTGAGTCCTGTATCAAAGGGTATGGACGCCTCTTCTATTATGGCAAGGTCTTTTATGTATAGTTCGTTTATCATATCACATCGGGATCTTATTGCTGTAATTTTGTGTGCAGATGTATCACCACACACATAGCCACTTTATATTATACTACATTTTGATCCGTATGTCAAGTGTGATATCATACTATTTCTTCCTCTGTGTAAACATAAAGATCCGCCCGATGCTGTGCACTCGGGCGGACAGTATCTATACGGTATCCTTGTAGTACTGGTATCTGAAAGCATTTCCCCGCTTCCCGAGCCGTTTGAGGATGCCGCCCTTATACAGGGCCGACAGGGCTATGGAAGCATACTTTCGGGATACGTGGTATATGTTCGTCAGTTCTGTAGACGTGAACTCGGTCTTCCTAAGACAGGGTATCAGCTGTTCCCAGTCCTCCGGTCTGTCTATCCTTATCTCTCCTACCAGCTTGGTAGGCATCCTGTCCGTTACATGTGGCTTTTCCCGCTTGCCGTCCGTATCGGCCTTGATGCGGTACTCCTCGCATTCGAGCATGACTATGACTATGGACAGAGCTTTATTAGTGAGGAAGGGAGCGATGGAGAACAGCTCTCTGAATATGTCATATGCTGTGCCCTTCAAGGGAGAGCGCCTCCTGCCGATAACCGTGCCCTCGGGAGATATGGTCACTATGTCCTTGTTCACGTATACCGGGTACACCACCGTCACATGGCATACGGGCAGGAACGCCTCCAGCTTGTCATAGAGGTTCTTGAAATGGGACGTCTGTATCTCTATCACGCCGTCCTCCGATACGATATCGGCGATGAATCTGCCGACGGAGATTTCCTGTGAGCTCTGGTCGGGCACGAAGTAGTTCTTCAGCACCGCATGTACAGAGCCCTCGTATCTGGTGCCGATGCCCTTTATAAGCCTCTCGCCTCTGCGT
>JAFYEQ010000320.1 GCA_017544185.1 Oscillospiraceae bacterium | reverse complement strand
GTGATCATTCCTTTCCCGTATTCAGTCATAGTATGTGTTGCCGCGGTCTGTGACCTCGCCTGTATGTGCATCGATATACAGGTACTCCCTCTGGTCGGTGTATACCAGATATCCGAGATATGGCTCCCTGTCCCGTTCGGCGAATATGTACAGTTTGGTACCCGTGAGCCGTTCAGGAAGACGTGAGGCGTTCTGCAGTGCGATGCCGAACAGATCTTCCTCCGTGACAGACGGTGTCATATCAAGCATGTCGAGCACCTCCGTCGGTATATAGAACGACTCGAGATCCACATCCCCATCGGGCTTGTCTATCGTAATGTATACCATATGGCTGTATACAGGCACGCCCTTGTATATCTGTTCAAACATATAGCGGTCGAACTTTTTGTCTATGTGCGATCCCGAGAAGACCAGATCTCCTTCGGGATCGTGTATCCCTGTGAGAGTACGCAGGGCATATAGAGAATACAGCGCATCCCGGGCATTCTCGATTGGCTCTTCATAATAGCGGGAGCTTATGCCCTCAAGGTATCCGTAGTCGTTGGTCCCCATGCATATCTCATACGAGATATAGCCCATGATATCATCGGTACGGTCGGGATCTAGGTATATTTCGGAGTTCATCAGCTCGATGTCGTGTTTATCAAGGTCCTTGATGCTCTCCGCCTTGTCCCTGTCGATGACTATATCATCAGGCGTGAGAGGATCCATACCGTTATGCACTTCATAGCCGTCGGGGAAGCCGTCTTCGTCGGTATCGCCGTTGTAGGGGCCTGTACCGTTCTCACATTCCTCTATATTGCTCAGTCCGTCCTTCTCGAAGTCGGTGACGCCGTCGTCGATCTCCGAGCCCAAAGAGCATCTCTTCAGCGGGTCGGTGGATGAGGTACGGTACTCATATCCGTCACTGAGACCGTCCCCGTCGGTATCGGGCTCAAAGCGCTTTGTGCCGTATCGCGCCTCATCAAGATCGGTAAGGCCGTCTCCGTCGCTGTCAGCTTCGTGTCCGTCAAGGGAAAGACCGCCTTTATCATTGCGGTGCATATGTATATCGGTGCTCCCACTGCTTTCTCCGTCCTTTATCCTTTCCACGCGGAAAGTCATCTCATCACAGAGATCTGTCATCGGGATACTGCAGGTATATGAGTTACCGCTGTCTGCTTCACCGAGAAGTACATCGCCGCTGTATATGCGGTAGCTGTCCGTATCTGCCTCATCGATCCATTCTATGTCGAGCTCCTCATATTTGCGGCTGTAATGAGCCCATGCAAAGAGATCGTCTCCGGGAGCGAAAGGACGTACCGATGTCTCGGTCACCTCTGATACGGATACAGCAGAGGACACGGGAGATATGTCCACAGGCTCCGTGCTGTCGACAGGCTCCGAAGCAGAGGTGCAGCCTGCAAATAAGGCAGACGCAAGAAGGACTGCCATCCCGCGGATATGTTGGGACAAATGATCACTCCCTCTTGCTTTTTTCTAAGATCGGTAGTATAATAGTATCATGTGCTAACAAGCAATGTGCAAATAACACCGACGGAGGTATAACGATGAAGACCATAGAAGAGATAAGGGAGATGTTCTCCCACGACCGCTACGCTGCAATGTGCGGCGCGTATATCGCCGAGGTCGGCGAGAAGTATTCAAAGATCACCTGCAGGCTCACAGAAGACCACCGCAACGCAGTCGGCGGGGTCATGGGCGCGGTGTACTTCACCCTGGCCGACTTTGCCTTTGCGGTGGCTACCAATGCATATCTCGACAAGCCTGATATAGTGTCTGTCAGCTCCAGCATAGAGTTTTTGAACTACTGCAGGGGGACAGAACTCACCGCCGAAGCGGTCTGCATCAAGGACGGCAGGATGACGGTATGCTATGAGATCAACGTCACCGATGATACGGGACGAAAGATCGCGCTCGTCACCATCATGGGCTGCCATTCGGGAAGATAGGACCATAACGGGAGCACACACAGTGTGCTCCTTTCTTCGTCTGTCACTTGTCCTTTTTGCCGTACATAAGTATGGCGGCGATATCTATCTCGCGGTATACCAGCTCGTAGGTGACGATGATCGTGATAGGAGCTGCCAGTACCAGCAGAAGGAGACCGAACAGTCCACCCCAGCTGAGCACGTCTATGGTGCGCTCGCGGGTGAACTGGTCTACCCAGGCCAGACACTGTATATTGGCGAGTATGTATATATTGAATATATCCCTTATAACGCCCGCCTTTGACAGGAGCAGCGCGATCCACATCAGGTACTGGGGCAGGGGAGCGAGCAGGGCCAGCTTGACGGGCATGGCTCTGTCATATGGCGCCTTGTGGAACTTTACGGCGTTGCGGTCCTCAGCTGCACAGTTATGCGCGAAGTTGAAGTAGAGCCCGTTGACGATGAGCACGGATGATACCCCCGTGAACATCATGAGCAAAAGGGATCTCTGCATGGGCATGATCATGCACAGCGTGAACAGAAGGCATATGAACTCTCCTGCCAGCCACCAGAGCCATCCCTTTATGATACGTGAGACCTTCATACATCCACCGTCAGTGGTTATTGACGTGCTTGAGCGATTTAGACAGCACGGACGTAAAGGTCGGCACATTGATCAGGTGCAGTCCCTTGTGGCCTATGTAAGCGTTTACCACGCGGTGGGAGGCGAAGAACTCCCTCGCCATGCTGTCAGAGAACTCTATGATCGTGCCTGTATTGCTCACCATGGCCAGCATATGAGACCCTACCGGGGAGGTATAGTCCTCGAACACGTACCATATACTGTCGGTCCTGCTCTCCTCGGCGGTGAGGGTCGCCAGAGGCTTTTTGCTGTCGGTGATCTTCACCACGCTGTTCTCCAGCTTGGCGTTGTTCAGCTTCTTAGACACCACCATCGGCATTAGCTGAGAGTTGGTGTATCTTGTATTAGTCCGTTTTTCAGTGTCGTATACATTGAACACGAGAGAGCCGTCTTCCCGTGTCTCGCGGCATATCAAAACAAGCATATGAGCTCCTTAAGTCTATATCATCAAAAAGGAACGGATGTCCGTTCCTTTTTGTATGGTATTGTATGGTGTCAGTATGTCAGCTACCGACCTTGACGAGCGAAGGCTGGAGCACTCTGCCGTTCCTTACGTTCTTGTAGCCCATGAGAACGACTTCGGATATAGGTCCTTCCGTGCTTGCCTTGTTCTTTGCGAAGAACGCAGCCTTGCGCTCCTCTCTCGACATGATCTTGCTGTGCTGCTCCTCGTCGAATGCATCGCCGGGCTTGGTCTCAAGCAGAGCGTACATAGGAGTGGAGTGGCTGGAATTGTGGAAATCGAGGAAGTACTTGAATATATAGTTGAGGGTGCTGACGTCGGAGAAGTCCTCGTTGAGTATCTTCTGCTGAGCGAAATCCCACAGTGCCTGTATATGTCCCCACTGAGCGCCGGAGGAGAGGAAGCTGCGGACCGTGAGGTTCTCGGGGAACACGTCCTTGAGGCCTTCCTTCGTAGCGGGGGTAAGGTTCTTGTACTTTTCGAATACGCTGGTGAGGTCGCCGAAGGTGGAGTTGTATGCCTCGATATCGGTGTTGAGCTGTGCGATCTGCTGATCCTTCTCGGTGATCGCGGCCTCCTGCTCGTTGACCTTTATGGAGAGCTCCTCTGCGTGGTTCTTCAGGCTCTCTGCGTACCTGCCTATCTCCAGCACCTGCTGATCCTTGGTGGCGATAGCCTCTTCGTACTGTGCTACCTGTCCGGACAGGTCGTTCACCTGCTGGGACAGAGGATCTATCTGAGCGTGCATGTTCGCGATCTCCTGCTCCTTCTCGGCAAGAGTGGTACGCGCGTTCTCCACAGCCTCGGCGTATGCATTGGCTGTAGCTGCATACTCGTTGATCTTCTCGCGGAGCACCATCATGCCCTGGAGCTGGTTGCTCAGCTCGCTGATGGTATTGTCCTTCTCGGATGCGGCCTGCTTCTCGGAGCGCAGCTGCTCGCTGAGGGACTCTGCACGTCTGCTGCTCTCCTGAGCCTCGGACTTGGCACGGTCCAGCTCCTCGCCCTGGGTCTTCACCTTGTTCTCAAGAGCATTTATCTGTACGGTGTTCTCTGCGTTGCGGGCAGTCTCTTCAGCCTTGTATCTCTCCAGCTCTGCCTTTGCCTCGTTGGCAGCCTCCAGATTTGCCTTTGCCTCGTCCTTAGCACCGTCTACCTCGGCGGTCACATCGGAGAGCTTGCTCTCTGTCTCGGACAGCTTGGACTCCAGCTCGGAGATCTTGTCTGCGAACTCGGACTTGGCCTCTTCCACAGCCTTGTCCTTACCTGCGTTGAGCTCTTCTATCTTGGACTCGGCCTCGGAGAGCTTGGACTCGAATTCGGCCTTGATCTCCTCTACAGCCTTCTCCTTAGCGGCATCGGCTTCTTCGACAGCCTTGTCCTTCTCGGCACGGATCTCTTCTATCTTAGCCTCGGCCTCGGACAGCTTGGTATCATACTCTGCCTTGATCTCTTCAACGGCCTTGTCCTTAGCTTCAGCAGCCTCGGTGAGCTTGGTCTCGTACTCTTCCTTGATATCGTTTACAGCCTTTTCCTTCTCTGCCTTCAGGTCGTCTATGGCTGTATCAGCGTCGTTGAGCTTGGTCTCCAGCTCTGCCTTCTCTTCCTCGATCTGAGCGGTCTTCTTCTCGGCAGCCTCCACAGCGTCGGTCTTTGTGGTGATCTCTGCCTTAGCCTCCTCGAGCTCGGCGGTGATGGAGGTGATGCGCTCGTTGAGCCTGCCTATCTCGGCATTCTTCTCGGAGCCGGAGGAATCCAGCTGAGCCTTCATATCCTCGGCTGCGGAGTTGAGGGACTCTATCTGAGCCTTCAGCGAGGTCTCGGAAGCGGACAGCTCGGATATGCGCCTGTCCTTCTCTTCAGCCTCGTCGGACTTCTCCTTGATCTGAGCATTGAGCTCTTCTATCTTAGCGTTCAGCTCATCTATCTTGGCATTGAGCTCTTCCTTAGCCTTGTCGGCATCAGCAGATAAAGCAGCGAGCTTCTCGTCGGTAGCCCTTGCGCTGTCCTCGCCGGACTGAGCGGCAGCCTCGAGCTTCGCTTCCAGCTCTGCGCTCTTCTCGTCTTTCTCGGTGATCGTCTGGGACTTCTCGTAGATCTCCTTGTCCTTGTCGCCCAGGAGCTGATCCTTCTCGCCTATCAGGCGCACCTTCTCCTCGATGGAGGCTGCAGCCTCTTCTTCGATGCGGTTCCGCTCTTCAAGGAGCTTATCATAGCTCTCCTTGGACTCGGTCTCGGCTCTCTCGAGCTGCTCTTTGAGAGATGCTATCCTGTCTTCACAGGCCTTCAGCTGCTCAGCAACGCTGTCTTCGCTGAGAGCTTTCATGATCTCTGCCTTGGTCTCTTCGTCGCGCAGTGCCTCGATAAGCAACGATCTAAATTCTAAAAGCTCCATTTCATCACCATTCCCATATCGAAATAAACAATAAATAAAGAGGGTATCCGCTGAGGGTATCCTCATAACGCACTATGATAAGTATATCACATTTTTTTTACATTGTCAATGACTTTTTTTGTAGAAAATGTTCAATGATTTTTGTGTGTATTACGAAATGGCGAAAATATCGGTAATAATACCGAAAAAAATATTTTATATTTAAAAAACGACCCATAACTGAGATATCCATACTATCCTGCCCTGCTTCCGGATCATTGTTTCTCCGTAAAGGGGCAAGGGGCAAGGGACAAGGGGCAAGGGACAAGGGACAAGGGACAAGGGACAAGGGGCAAGGGGCAAGGGACAAGGGGCAAGAGATGCAACTGCTAGCGCAGTTGCTAGAGATGCGACTGCTGACGCAGTCGCCGGTAATGTGTGGCTATCGCCACATCCCCAATGGAGGCTGCTGTCCCCATACCCCCGCATCTATGCGTTAGATCAAGAAAAGTATCAGCAGGTATATCGGCAGATCGGCCGGCGGCAGATATACTTGAAATATGCAGGGAGATGTGGTATAATATAGGTATGCTATGACGAGAGCGGGGATGACTATGTCGATACTCAACGATCCTTCTACCAGGATATTCTGTATATCGGGCGAGCTCAGCGATGTGTTCGTCCTTAAGAACGGTTGGGCGGTGAACTTTGATGAGCTGCTGGCCATAAGGCTGCGGGAGCTGGGCTATAAGGGCACGGTGTTCTGCTCTACGCAGAGGGGCATGGTATACGCCGTGGACAAGGACGGCGTGGAGGCCATGCGGTCCTTCGACGTTAAGAAGCCGAAGACCGAGGAGAGCCCTGCCGCAAAGGATACCAAGGGGGACTACTCCTTCCTGGATGACGGTCCTGCCGCTCCTAAAAAAGAGGAAAAGCTGTCCTATACCAGACGCATCGCCCGCGACCAGCTCCCCGTGATCACCGACCGCTTCATGCGGGACGCAGGCAGCAAGGCACTGGTCTTCACATCCCTCGAGGACCTGATAAGGCTCGCTCCCACCGACGGCGGCAGACTGCTGCTGGAGCGGTTCGAGGAGTGGAAGATGCTCCCCAATGAGGACCGCAATATATGTATCATACTCTCCAAGACGCTGGACACCCACAGCCTCCAGCGCATGCTGTCACGTACTCAGGTGGCCATACTGGAGTCGCTGTTCATAGTGCGGGACAAGTTCAGCGCCAGCTCCAACATCACCGTGGGAGCACCGCTCCCCGATGAGATAGCGCATCTTCTGGAGCTGCTGCGCGTCAAGGGCATAAGTTATACCGACCGCTACGGCGTGGGAAGGACCTGTCATCTGCGCTTCCATAGGGAGGATATGCCCCGACTGGTCCGTATGCTGTCCTTCTGCAGCCGTGACAGCGGCCATATACAGCTCAAATCCATGAAGGAAGCCATAGAACAGTATATGCGCTCCTCGGGGCTCGGGGAGGTATGGCTCGACAGAGATACCATATCTCAGCTCTATCCCTCTTCGTCCATCGACCTCAGGGACGATACCGACCCCATGAAGATACTGCGGGACACCAAGGGCTGGGAGAGCGCGTACAGCGTTATCAACAGCTTCATAGTCAACTACCGCATGCTGTACCCGGATACCGCAGGGGACGGCATAGGCCTCAGCGTCGGCCGCTTCGAGCCCGAGAGAGATATGCGCCGCTGCAAGGCTCCGAACTTCGTGCTCGAGGGGCCTCCGGGGGTGGGCAAGACCGCCATCGCAGGACTTATCGGGCGCATACTCCAGCGCGAGGGGATACTGCGCTCGGGACATACCGTGATCGGCTCCCGCGACCGTCTCGTGGGTGAATACGTCGGACAGACCTCACGTCTCACCGCAGCTCTGATCGAGGAGGCCCAGGAGGGCGTGCTGCTGGTGGATGAGGTGTATTCACTGGCAGAGAAGAACGAGGGAGGCCATAACTCCTTCTGCGATGAGGTGTTCAACACCATCGTCGCCGCCATGACCAACGATGATATGCATTTCTGCGTGGTGTTCGCAGGGTATGCCGACAGGATGGGCGACGTATGGAAGATGAACGAAGGCCTGTTCTCCCGCTTCGGTGCATCCAACGTCATCACGCTGGAGGAGTATCAGCCGCCGCTGCTCATGGAGATATTCACGTCCCAGTTCGGCAAGCCCGAGGGCATCAGCGGCCGTGTGACTGACTTGTCGGAAGACGTGCTGCAGGGGCTTCCCGTGTTCTTTGAGAACTACTTCGCCGACCGCGACCGTGAGAGGTTCGGCAACGCCCGTGACGTGAACAGTCTGGTCACCGACGTGAAGCGTGCCTGCTCCTACCGCACGGACAGTATGGCGGATCGCATGGTGGCGGAGAGGTGCGACTTCGGCGCAAGGGAGGCCCTCTTCACCAAGAGAGGCTATTCCGCTGAGGACGTGTTCGCCAAGCTGCATGACTACGTAGGTCTGGACTTCCTGGAGGATATATTCAACGATCAGCTGGCCCTTAAGGTAGAGTGTATGGAGAAGGGGCTCCACTATCCCGGTCCTACACATATGATCTGGGCGGGGAACCCGGGTACGGGCAAATCCACCGCCGCACAGCTCACATCCGAGCTCTACCACAGTCTGGGCATACTGGGCGGATCTGCGCCTGTATACGTGGATGCGTCGGAGATCACGAGCATATACGCATCGGGCAGTGCCGAGAAGATGAACGAGAAGATAGACGAGGCCTGCCGACTGGATACGGTGCTGATCGTGGAGGAAGCGTACCAGCTCATGGAGCAGGGGGGCGAGGCTGCCATACATGCCATGCTCAACCGCATGGAGGTGGACAGGCACCGTTTCAATATGATACTCATACTATATAAAGACAAGGTGCAGGACTTCCTGGACAAGAACCCGGGACTGTCCTCACGCCTCAAGGTGTACTATTTCGAGGACTATACCGAGGAACAGCTCTTCGATATATTCATGCTCATGTGCCGCAAGTCGAAGGACACCGTGTCGGAGGGCTGTGCAGAACGGGTGAAGAGATATATAGCCGATCTGTGTGCCCGCGGTGAGGCCTCCAAGGGCAATGCCCGCCTGATACGCAGGCTGTGCGACTCCATGAAGCAGCGCAGATATGAGCGTATACTGGATATGATAGCAAAACAGATGGGCGGCGATGGTCCCGCCGACCGCAACAAGGCCGCTGCTGCCCGCGCCATGGGCAGGGTGGAACTTCCCGAGGATGCATACGTATTCACCGAGGACGACGTGGCCGTGTGACCGCAGACCATATGACCACAGATCATACAACGGAGATCCCTATGAAACAAGAAAGATCTGATATAACAGGCCTGACCGTGTTCCGCCTTGCGATGATAGGCGGTTCGGGATCGGGCAAGACTACCTTTATGTCGGCGGTATGCCAGATGCTGACGGATGATGATATGGTGATAGATACGCCGGGCGGGCCCTGTGTGCTGCATCTGCTCCCCGTGATGTACGATGTGGGAGGCGCAGCCGAAAAGGTGGGGGCACCCGTCCCCGAGCCGTCGGCACCAGTGATGCCCGTATCCGCAGGCGGAGGCGGCGGAGCCTTCGGCGCCGTCAGCAGATCCCCTGCAGCGGGACGCTCATCGTCAAGGGAGATGCATCTGGATGCCCTTGCTGTTGAGGGGGATGCCCGCCTTGCGGTCATTCGCCGCATACAGGCAGAGCTGGCAAGACGCTTCGAGATACGTCCGTCTGTGGGCGGTGTGGGCTCTGACTTCCGCGAGGGCACGGACAAGATGGTCTTCACCGAGGTGTGCTTCGAGATATACGTCAACGACGAGATGATGGGGCTCATGTACATCACCGACTACGGCGGAGAGTTCATCGACGATCCCGACGGCTCCGCTCAGGAGGTATATAACAGACTGATACGCCATATATGGTCCTCCGACGGTGCCATAGTGCTGTGCAATACCATACATATGAGCAAGGCGCTGGCCGATACCTGGTCCGCCGATACCTCCATGTTCGACGGTACTGCGATACGCTCCGCAGTGTCTGCCGACGGCATAAACAATATGTTCAAGGCACTTGGGGACAAGGAGGGCTTTTCCCTCGTCACCGCCCTCACCGCTTCGGACAGCCCGGCTGTAGACGTGCGCGTCAGTGACGGAGGGTATCGCCGTGCGATGCATGACGTTAAAAAATACGTCCTCGCTCCGTCCTTCAGGGCGGCGGATATGCGCGGATGGTCTACCATGCTGATCCCCGTGTCCGCCGTGGGACGCATGCCGGACGGTACTCCCAACGTGGATGCCACGGGACGTGTGAGGGAGGACGCCCGGATACGCCCCTACGGCGTGGACAGAGCAGTGCTGTTCTGTCTGGCGGGGGCTACCATGGTGAAACGCGATGCGCTGACCGAAGAGCTGGAGAGCCTGAGCAGATACAAGCTGATACGCACCGCTGCGGAAAAAACAAGGCGGGCAGCCGTACAGTCGGAGCTTGCCCGCATGGAGACACTTATAGATGCGCTGCGCACCGAAAAGCTCTATGCCGATGCATACGAGCCTGTGTTCACAGCGGAGAAGGTGGCAGAGGTCGGTGAGGTGAAGGTGATCGGGACACGCTGACCGTCAGTATGACCTACGGTCATATATCCCGCATATCCTCTATGACCGGTATCAGATCGTAGGGGGAC
>JAFYEQ010000319.1 GCA_017544185.1 Oscillospiraceae bacterium | reverse complement strand
TGACTGCTACGAAGCCTCTCTTCGTGCCGAGACGCTCGCGCTGAGCCTTGATTATCTCGATATGCTCGGGGTTGAGCTCGGGCACTACCATAGGAACGTCGGGCGTAAAGCGATGAGCGGAGTTGTTGGAGATAACGGGGCACTCTGCCTTTGCGTAGGTCTCCTCGAGAGCGCGTATCTCATCCTTCTTCATATCCACTGCGCAGAACACGAAGTCTACCTGTGATGCGATCTTTTCCACATCAGCCGTAGCATCCATAACGATCATATCCCTGAACTTCTCGGGCATGGGCTGATCTCTGAATGCCCAGCGGGGACCTACTGCTTCGCGATAGGTCTTGCCGGCACTGCGGGGGGATGCTGCTAGCACCTTGACTTCGAACCACGGGTGGTCCTCGAGGAGCAGAGCGAAGCGCTGTCCTACCATACCCGTAGCACCTATGATACCTACATTGAATCTCATGATGTTACCTCCTGTGATATAACAAAAAAGACCGGAAAGATTCCGATCGATAAAGGCATACTATCTCGCTGCTATGCAGCTTATACAGACGCGGTGTCTGTTACGGATAGCACTCCACCCTGCGGGTGACAAGCGCATGGCTCTTTACCATACACTCAGGAAAGGACATTTACCCGTCTGCCCTGACCTTCGGCAGTATCACCTTTCGCATACGCTTCATACGGCGGGACACCTGGTCGTATGCTACTCATCTCTACTGCGCCTCTATCGTGTTTTGGTAATTATATCATATATGGATGTGTTTGTCAAGTAGATATTTATGTTTTTTTGATACGCGTTTTTGTGGAATGTATACATGATCAAGGGACGAGGGACAAGAGGCGAGGGACAAGTGCGTCGGTGTCAGGGAGTATGATCAATAAGCGCAGCGTTCAGCATATCATATTGATATTGATAAAGAACTTTAGGATAGCTCGTTCACATAAAATTTACATTTATATCCATACAACTTATACTATAACTATTGACATATCAGCCGACTTATGCTATAATCATAGTTGCGACTTTTGATAGCACTACTGTCCGAGGTACGGTGATGGGCTGCTGTCAACAGCTTATCACACAGTGAAAGGAGTGTTATCCATGAGAGAAGGTATCCATCCT
Source organism: Oscillospiraceae bacterium (assembly GCA_017544185.1). Lineage (GTDB taxonomy): Bacteria > Bacillota > Clostridia > Oscillospirales > Ruminococcaceae > Huintestinicola. The sequence continues at coordinate 3,179 of JAFYEQ010000319.1, read as the reverse complement.
AAGTACGAGGAGACCACGATCACATGTGCATGTGGCAACGTGATCAAGACCCGCTCTACTAAGAAGGACATCAGAGTTGAAATATGCTCCAAGTGCCATCCGTTCTACACGGGCAAGCAGAAGCTCGTTGATACAGGCGGACGCGTAGATCGTTTCAACAGACGTTTCAATCTCGGCAAGTGATCATAAGACCATCTGCACCCGCAGATGGTCTTAATTGTCTATCCGCGACGGTGATGATATGTACAGAACAGTATCGGGCACAGGCCAGGGAGAGTATGAGGACAGGAAGTCCCGCTTCATAGGTCAGATATGCCATACCTCCACCGAGGAGGAGGCCATAGCCTTCATAGACAGCGTGAAGTCGCAGAACCGCAAGGCAAGACATAATGTATACGCCTATATCCTCCGCGATGGGAACACCACACGGTATACCGATGACGGCGAGCCGTCGGGGACGGCAGGAGTACCTGTGCTGGAGCTGATGCAGCATGAGGGCCTGGTGGACGTATGCGTGGTAGTGACGCGTTATTTCGGGGGCATACTCCTTGGTACCGGAGGCCTCGTTAGAGCGTATACCGCTGCTGCCCGTGCCGCTATAGATGCATCTCATATATGCGAGATGGAGGAGTGTGCCGTTATATCCGTTGTATGCGACTATACCTATTACGGTACACTGCAGAACCTGTTCCCGAAGTACGACGTGAGGACAGTATCGTCCGACTTTGCGGACAATGTATCCCTTATGCTTTATTGCCGTGCCGATCTGTCGGATGAGTTCTGTTCTGCCGTGACAGATCTTACCAACGGTAGGGTCACACCAAAGACGGAACGTATCGAGTTCGCGGACATGAATGCGAGTTCATAAAAAATTTACATATATAAACGAGCATTTTCGTATACGTTTTGCGTATATATAGATAAGGCGTATATGGCGTGATCATGCCATGATCAAAAGGCCGTACATCGTATGTCCGTATAGAAAAGAGCTGATGATATGACCATAAGAGAACAGATAGAAGTGATAGAGCTGGGTACTCTCTGCGAAGAAGCATGTACTTCAAAGCATACAGGCTTCAGGCGCGATCCCGAGCCCAAGTGCCCTATCAGGACCGATTTCCAGCGCGACCGCGACAGGATACTCCACTGCAACTCCTTCCGCAGGCTCAAGCATAAGACGCAGGTCTTCTTAGATCCTGTAGGCGACCATTACCGCACGCGCCTCACTCATACCCTTGAGGTGGCTCAGATAGCACGTACTATCGCTCGTGCGCTCCGTCTCAACGAGGATCTTACAGAGGCCATATCCCTCGGCCACGATCTCGGTCATACTCCCTTCGGGCACGCAGGGGAAGCGGCTCTCAATGAGATAAGCTCCTGTGGCTTCAAGCATTATCTCCAGAGCGTGCGTGTAGTCGATTACATCGAGCGCGACGGGCGCGGCCTCAACCTCACATACGAGGTCAAGAACGGTATAGCCGCTCATACCGATAAGGTAGCACTGACCAAGGAGGGCTATATAGTACGCCTTGCGGACCGTATAGCATATATAAACCATGATATCGATGATGCGATCAGAGCTGGGATACTCACCGAGGAGATGCTGCCCCAGAGCTCCATATCCGTGCTGGGCAGATCCAAGAGCGAGCGCATCACCACTATGATCACATCTATAGTAGAGAACGGCGTGGAGAACATACGACTCGACCCTGTAGTGCTCAAGGCACAGGACGAGCTGCATGAGTTCATGTTCGATAATGTATACCGCTCCAGCGTCGCCAAGGGCGAGGAACAGAAGGCCAAGCAGGTCGTACAGAAGCTGTTCCAGTACTACTGCAAGAACCCCGACAAGATGCCGCCTCTGTATGTAGGCATCATGGAGCGCTTCTCAAAGGAAAGAGCCGTATGTGACTATATCTCGGGTATGTCCGACAGCTATGCCATAGCACAGTATAAATCGCTGTTCATACCCAACAGATGGTGCTGATATGCCTTTACCTCCCGAATTTATAGAACAGCTCAAATCCGCCTGCCGCATCGAGGATGTGATGGGGTCGTCTCTTGCACTCAAGCGCAGCAGCAGAGACTATGTATGTCTTTGTCCCTTCCATTCGGAGAAGTCGCCCTCGTGTCATATCAATACAGCAGGACAATACTTCCACTGCTTCGGATGCGGTGCAGGCGGGGATGTCATCACTTTTGTGATGAGATATGAAGATCTGCCGTATATGGAGGCCATACGCTCCCTCGCTCAACGAGCGGGCATGACGGTCCCCGAGAACGATGCGAACGATGATACGGCCAAGCTCAGGCAGCGTATCCTCGAGATCAACCGTGCGGCAGCGAAGTTCTTCAACGCTACTCTTACAAAGGATCCAAAGGGCGAGAAGGGACGGCTATACTTCGCGTCCCGTCAGCTCACGCCCCAGACCATCACCAGATACGGTCTGGGATACGCTCCCGACGAGTGGCGTTATCTCACAGATCATCTTAAGTCCCTGGGGTATACTGAGAGGGAGATTGAGCTCTCAGATCTTGCCCGCAGGAGCCGCAAGGGCGATCTGTACGACTGCTTCCGTGACAGAGCCATATTCCCGATAATAGATCTTCGCGGGAACGTGATAGCCTTCGGCGGAAGGATCATAGACGGAGAAGGGCCGAAGTATCTGAATTCATCCGATACTCCGGTGTTCAAAAAGAGCAGGAACCTCTTCTCTTTGAATATAGCTAAAAAGACCAACGCTAAGCAGCTCATCCTGTGTGAAGGGTATATGGATGTCATAACTCTTGTGCAGGCAGGCTTTGAGAACGCTGTGGCTACACTGGGCACAGCGCTCACGTCAGAGCAGGCCAGGCTCATGAAGAACTACGCCGATGAGGTGATCATATCCTATGACTCTGATACCGCAGGACAGACCGCTGCCATGCGTGCTATAAATCTGCTGTCAGAAGCAGGACTGCGTACAAAGGTGCTCAAGATAGACGGTGCCAAGGATCCCGATGAATACATCAAGAGCCATGGAGCTGCAGGCTTCAGGCATATAGTTGAACGATCCGAGGGCGCTGTGAACTTTGAGCTCAAACGATGCGAAGAGGGTCTGGACATCACGTCCGACACGGGCAGGGTAGAATACCTGAAGCGTGCCAGTGCCGTCATCGCCACCATCGCATCTTCCGTG
>JAFYEQ010000318.1 GCA_017544185.1 Oscillospiraceae bacterium | reverse complement strand
TCCTCAACAAGAACGAGCGGGACGAGAAGGTGCGCAGGATGCTGCTGCCCGACATCCCGGTAGTGTACGGAAACGACAAGCAGATCACCGCCATGTATATGTCGGATCTGGGAGTACAGGTATACCACTCCCATCATCAGGCATCCCAGCAGAGAGCAGCAGAGGCCTTGGCAGCCTACCCTGTGCTGCATGAGAGGCTGATAAATATCGGCACCTCCCACGGCATGTACGAGAACCTTCCCGGCAACTCGATACACTATCTGCTGGTAAACTCCCCGCTGATGGAGCATACCGACCGCTGGACCATCGTGGCGGACAAGAACCTGATACCCTTCAAGGATTATAACGTATACTCCGATAAGATCTTCCGCAAGATACCCAACGGTATGGAGCGCCCCGCCTCCGAGCCCGCTGACCTGACCAGCTTCGGCATCACCAAGGACAGCTTCACGGTGTGCATCGTCAGCCGTGCCAAGAAGGAGAAGGGCTGGCTCAACGCGGTGAACGCGGTGGAGGCTGCCCGTGAGCGCACCGGCAAGGACGTGCATCTGATACTTGTGGGCGACGGCGAGGTATACGACGAGTACAGCCAGACCCTGTCCAACGATCATATACATTTCATAGGCTTCAGCGATGATCCCTGCAGCTATATGAAGTCGGCAGATCTGGTGACCCTGCCCTCCTACTACGCCAGCGAATCCGCTCCCCTGTGCCTTATCGAGGCCATGATGTGCGGCAAGCCCTGTCTTGCCACGGACATCGGCGACGTAAGGGATATGCTCACCTGTGACGGCGAGCTGGCAGGCGATGTGTCGCCTATGGAGGACTTTACCGTAGACGATGCGGACCTTACCGACAGGCTGGTGCGTCTGATCACCAACAAGACCGCCTATAAGAAGGCTGCCCGCACGGCTAAGAAAAAATCGGCGGTATACGAGATAGACAATGTGGCAAGGGAATATCTGTCGCTGTACAGCGACTGGTATACTATGCACAAGCGTCCCGAGCCTGCATATATCATGGATCTGCAGAACAAGCGCTCCCGCATACTGGCAGAGAGCGAGAACGGCAGAGGTCCGCTGGTCACCGTCATAGTGCCCAACTACTGCCACGAGAAGTTCCTGCCCGAGAGGCTCGACTGCATATTCGAGCAGACCTACCGCAATATAGACGTGCTCCTCATGGATGACTGCTCCAAGGACAACAGCCGTGAGATACTGATGTCCTACGCAGAGCGCTATCCCGACAAGGCAAGGATCCTCTTCAACGATACCAACTCAGGCGGCGTGTTCCGCCAGTGGGCGAAGGGCATACAGAACGCCAAGGGCGACCTGTGCTGGATCGCAGAGAGCGACGACTTCTGCGAGCGCGACTTCCTTGAGAGCGTGCTCCCCGCCTTCGAGGATCCCGACGTCAAGCTGTCCTACTGCAGGTACTGCTTCGTGGATGAGAACGACCGACGCAACGAGGAAGGCTTCGATGCGTATATGTCCGCGGTGAGCGACACCAAGTGGCGCCACAACTACGTCAACGACAGCGAGGACGAGGTAGAGACTGCCCTTGGCATAATAAATACCATACCCAACGCTTCGGGCGCTGTGTTCCGCAGGCCCGTCGACGATCCCATATTCGATGACGAGGATTGGTACAGGATGAAGATATGCGGCGACTGGCTGTTCTATCTCCACATCCTCAAGGGCGGCAAGGTGGCATACACCATAGATACCACCAGCTACTTCCGCTTCCACTCCAACAACTCCTCGGCCAAGACCTACACCAATGATACCTACTACAAGGAGCACGCTGTGATAGCCTCGGCTATACGCAACCTCTACCATACCGACCGCAAGGTCATCGAGCGCAACAACGAGCGCATAAGGCTCTTCTACCACGACCATGTGGAGGGCACCGATGCAGACTTCGAGAAGCTCTACAATGTAGACGACGCTATGCGCTTCGTATACGACCGCAGGGCTGCGGACAAGGCAGCCGTTCACCAGTCGGAGAAGATACGCCCCGGCGGCAAGACCGTCATCATAGACCCGCTGGAGGGCCTCAGATCTCATCAGGATCTGACCATACTCGAAAAGATGGTATACGCAGGCGGCAACTCCGGCAATATGCTGTATGTCAAGGCAGTCGAGGATCAGATCGACTACAAGGACAGAGTCTGGTTCAACAGTATGTCCCTTTCCGACAAGGGCACCAGCGGAGCCTCTGCAGTGATACCCGCCACCAACCTTATCATCAGAGGCCCCGATCATCTGATAGACAGTATGCGCCCCATATATGAGCATTCGGAGTGCAACATCACGATGGTAGGTCTGGGCGCACAGGCATATCCTCCCTTCGACACGCCCAAGAAGC
>JAFYEQ010000317.1 GCA_017544185.1 Oscillospiraceae bacterium | reverse complement strand
GGGCTAGCCCCTATTGACACTGGAACAGGATCGTGGTAAAATGCAGATAAGACCGACATTTGTTTTGGCCGGTCTCATCATAATGATCTATGTTTTCAAAATGCACTGTTTTGCGTTTACACAAAATATGGGATTGAGCCTCACATCACTGGTGACCAGACCACAGCGTACAGCTATCGCCTTGACTGTCTTGCCGTAGGGAACGGTGATCTCACCCTGCGTGCTCCATATCAGCTTGCCGTTCTTCACCTTCAGCTTCTGTGTGCCCTCTTCTATGGATGGTGTGCTGCCGTCGAGGGTATATACGATATAGCTGTTCTTGGTCTGCGTGTATATCTTGAAGCTGCCCTTGAACTTATTGCCGCCGCGCAGCTTGATGAGGGGCTGCGCGATCTGCACGTTGAGAACGCCCCACTTTCCGAGCTCCGACCATTTGCCGTCCTTATACGCCTTGAAGTACATAGCAGCCTTATTTCCCGTCATGGGCTCATCCAGAAATATGGTCTCCCCTGCCTTGACATGGGCGCAGTCGGTGGTGATGTTAGACGAGCCGAACTGATAGTAGATCTCTGCATCGGTGTCAACACAGTTCAGTTGTACGGTGCGTCCGCCAAAGGCAGTCTTTATCTGGACTGTAGGCTTAGCGGGAGCATAGAACTGCTTATCGGTATATGTTTTGCCGTCTACCTCCACACTGGCGATGACGTATTTGCCCTCCCTTGTGAGCGTTGCGTCATACGCGATGCTGAGTTCGCATTCGGTGCAGTACATCACTGCCGTGGCAGACACCGGGTGGCCCTGATCATCCGTGCTCCATTCCCATACGGGATCCTCTAAGGTATGTGCCTTAGCCATATCGATAAATACAGCATCACCATCTACATATCTGAGCACTCCGTCGCTCATGACCAGCATATCTGCCCAGGCGTACCCGCCGGTAGTATCGAATGTCACGTCATAGGAGGTGCCTGTGATGCTGTCGATAAGATCGTATGCATTCTTCTCGGTATCGTGCAGATACACATCATAATGCTCTGCGCCGATGTCAGCCCACGACAGTACGGCCTTGCCGTGCTCATATCCCACGTTGACAAAGGGCATGTATGCTGTGGTATGGTCACATTCGGGCAAAGGCATCATCTCTGTAGGAAGGCCGTAATACATCGTATCGATATCATGAGCATTGCTGCTATCGCAGCTCCGCAGATATGCCGTTGATATGCTCAGCCACTTCTCGGGATCATCCAATCTCAGATCCGCGAACTGATCGTACCATGTGACATCGTTCTCGTACCATACGCCGTCCAGCTTGGCCCTGTTCCATGCGTGTGTAGTGCTAAGCACTATCACTGACTCTATCCCGGCACGGTCGTAAAGATACTGCATAGCGAAGGCATATCCTTGACATACTGCCGTATCCGTACAGAACGCACCATATATTGTAAAGGGATAGTCCGTCTTAGCATTCATGCCCTCCGGATCATAGATCAGTCCTTCACTAAGGAGATCGCCCAGCTTCTTCGACTTCATCCTATCATTCGGGAGCGATGCGACCTGATCAACGAATCCAGTCGCCTTGGTGACGATGGCGTTCGCGATATTCTGTCTGTCGGACGGTGTCTTTGCGACATCAAGTGCATAGAAGCACACCACGCCGTGTCCTTCGGCATCCGCGTCACTATTGACATTGATATCGGGGTTCAGGAAAAAGTACTGCGGGTTTGAAAAGCATACCATCTGCCAGAGGCCATCGACAGTATCCTTTGTCCAGCCAGTGCCGGGAAGATCCACGACAGCGAAGCAAAGCGTCTCATCCAACGTCACATTGCTCGCTGCGAAGCTCTCTATCTGTGCGATACACACATCATACGCCTTTTTGTAGTAGTCCGGCGCCTGATCGTAGAAGTAGTCCGTGGAGCCCTCGGGCTTGATATGCTCTATGCTCTTATATGCCGTGAATGCATCGGTGTACAGCTCCCCGTCCTCGGCGTTCATGTCCGTGCCGGTGTACTGGTAGTTGACTACGCGCCTGAGGATCTCCATATCCTCATCGGATATCTCGTTCTTTGCAAAGGGCCTGTGGTCCATAGCAGCTTCCAGCTCATGGACACGCGCTATGGCCTCATCGAGGGTCATATCGGCCGCGGTGACCGCGGACGCGGCTGTCGCTGCAGGAGTTGCCACATCCGGCGCAGTCTCGGGCTCTGGCGAGGTCTCGTCCGCATATACGGGCATAGTTACCGACAGGCACATGATCGCGGATAGTACTGCGGATAGTGTTCTTTTCATCATAATAGCTCCTTTTATGTCATGATAAGGGGCTGATACAAGCTATATCAGCCCCTTATGTTCATATTTTTTCGTTTATGACCACACACAGCTCCCACCCCGAATTTGAGGGGGCCATCATACCCATCATCATGGCTACCTGCTTGCCGTTATAGTGGATCGTAAATGTGTTATAGTATACTCCTCTCTCACTGTAGTATGTGAGATCCTGAGTCATCTTCACAGTGAAGCCTGCCTTCTTCACGGTATTTATGTAGGAGTTCAGCGCACTTGTCGCCTGAGTTTTGTTGGCTTTTGTCGCCTTTGCTATATACATGTAGTCCTTGAATTCTGCGAATGCCTTATCTGTCTTTGCATTAGTAAAGCCATACTTGGTAGGATCGGGTATCTTGGGCGTAGCCTTTCCGTTCTGGTATGTGATCACTTCACTGGTGACCAGACCGCAGCGGATGGCGATAGCCTTGAAGGTACACCCCTTGGGGATAGTCACGTAGCTCTGTGTGCCCCATATGATATTGCCGTTCTTCACCTTCAACTTCTGTGTGCCCTCTTCGATAGCGGGTACAGTGCCATCAAGGGTGTATACGATATAGCTGTTCTTGGTCTGCGTGTATACGAAGAAGAGCTCGGTGTTTGAATTGCCCTTAGCCTTCATCAGAGGCTGTGCGATCTTTACGTTCAGCACTCCCCACTTGCCCAGCGGCGACCACAGGCCGTTCCTGTAGGCCTTGAAGTACATAGCGGCCTTGGTGCCGGTCATGGGTTCATCCAGGAATATGGTCTGACCTGCCTTGACATGAGCGCAGTCGGTGGTGATGTTAGACGAGCCGAACTGATAGTAGATCTCGGCATCGGTGTCCGTGCAGTTGAGGGTGACGGTGCGTCCGCCGAAGGCTGTCTTTATGACGGTGGTAGGCTTAGCGGGAGCGAAGGACCACTTGTCGGTATATGTTTTGCCCTCTATCTCTGCGGTAGCGAGGATGTATGCGCCCTCATCGGTCAGGGTCGCATTTCCGTAGACGGTATGGCCGCAGTCCGTACACTGTACTGTCACGCCGGCACTTTCGGGTCTCCCATTATCATCCAGCTCCCATACCCATTCACCCTTTTCATCATAGGTATGTACATGGCCGAGATCGATATGAAGGATATCTTTGTCCGTAGCCCTATAATTTTCATTACCGTAGTATACGACCACGTCGCCCTTTTCGCCGCCCAAGTCTTCGGCTGTGAGAGCGATCTCCGTGCCTTCTACCCAATTTTTGCAAACAAAGCCACTTTTTTTGATCTCTTCTTCTATTATTTCTTCTTCCAGATCTTCATTATCTCGTTCAAATTTATCGACTTCTTCAATTACTACTTCTTCGACCTCTTCTTCGGGCTCTTCTTCAACTTCCTCATACAGCCACCAGTAGTAGCCCTCTGCACTGCCTGTATTATTGTCGCTGCCGACATCGCTGCAGGACAGTATCGCCTTGCCGTCCTCATAGGTCACCTCCACATCGGGCGTACGCGGGCTCGTATGAGCAGCACATTCTGGCAGTACTATGGGCTTGCCGTCGAACGGGATCTCATAGAGATGATGATCGGGGATATGTGCCGACTGAGAATCATTGCTGAGCATATATTCGGTGGACACATTGAGCCACATTTGTGGGTCACTGCCCCCCTCATCAACGTCCTGATCGTACCAAGTAGCATCAAATTCATACCATTCTCCGTCAAGCTTGACTCTATTCCAAGAATGATCTCCGCTAAGTGACAACATATGGATACAGTCTATCCCTGCAAGTGTGCACACATACTGCATAGCCAGTGCATATCCCTCACAGACTGCTGTATCGGTGCAGTATACGCCATACATAGTATACGGATAAGGTTTTTCGGATTCTCCGGTATCTGCTACGACAGGATCGTAGATGATATCTTTACCCATGAGCTCGGCCAGCTTTTCCGTTTTCAGTCTGTCATTGGGTAGATCTTCAACAGCACCGAGCCATGCCATTGTCTTATTTTTGATCTTATTATTGATAGTTTTTCTAGCTGAGGGAGTTTTTGCCACATCAAGGGCATAAAAAGCCAATCTTGCGGTAGTATCTTCATCATTTACACTCCATCTAAACCCCACATCTTGGAACCAATACTGAGGATTGGAAATAAGGACTTCGTTGCCTATCCCCAACGCTCTGCCCTTTGTCCATCCTGTGCCGGGGAGATCTATCACGGCGATACAGTACGTATTATCGAGCGTCCTGTTGCTCGTTGCAAATTCTTCCAGCTTAGCCACGCACATATCATGTGCCTGCTTGAAACGGTCGCTCATCTGATCATAATAGAAGTCGCTGGAGCCCTCGGGCTTGATATGTGTCGTGCCCGCATACGCCTCAAACGCATCGGTGTACAGCTCCCCGTCTTCGGCGTACATATCAGTGCCGGTGTTCTGGTAGTTCACCACGCGCCTCAGGCATTCCATATCCTCGTCGGATATTTCCCTACCCTTGAATGGCTGAGGATCTGTCTCCGCCTCCATCTCACGCACACGCGCTATGGCCTCATCAAGGGTCATATCGGGCGCAGTAGCCGCGGATGCTGCCGCTGTAGGTGTTGTTACATCGGGTGCATCATCAAGCGCATCCACAGCCTCATCGGCTGCCGCATCGTCCGCAGGATCGTTGGTCGCAGCTTCCTCGACAACGGCCGCATCCTCGATGACCGGTGCGCTGTCATCAGGCTCCTCCCCGATCTCATCCGCATATGCAGGCGTCATCACCGACAGGCACATGACTGCCGCCAGTACTGCGGAAAGTCTTCTTTTCTTCATCATATCTCTCCTCTCATATCATAAGGGCATACCGCCCTTTGATCCGAACATTATTGTATCACAAATGGTATCATTTGTCAATACTCACAAACATACTTTATATTTATGGCATCATGTTATCATTTTGCCTAAAAGCAGTCAATGAAATATGAAATATCCATAGAATAAATACCGCGCCGATCTCATACGAACGGCGCGGATGTCATGTCATTATGTCTTATATTTTGACCGATCACAGCGATGCTACGAGCATCTTTCTCTGTGCGATATACTCCTCATCGGTGATCTCACCGTTCAGGCGGCGCTCGTTGAGCGCTTCCACGGCGATCTCAAAGGATGCAAGAGCACCTGTATGTACGCGGGCAGCGCTGCGTACCGGTGCAGGCGCGGGCTCAGCCACGGGCTCGGGAGCAGGCTCAGGCTCTACTGCAGCCACCGGCTCGGGCTCGGGCTCGGATACTGCCACTGGCTCCGGCTCGGCAGGCGTGAACACAGGCTCGCTGATATCGGGGATATCGTAGCTCGAGGTATCCTGATATACGGGAGCCACGTCCTCGATATCTTCGGTGGTATCGGGGAGCTCGATCTCCTGCAGGGCATCTGCGTTCTGTACCAGATCGGGGAGGGTGTCGGGATCTCCGGAGATCTCCTCTACCTCGTTGACCACTGCGGCAGGTGCCTCCATATCCTTCAGGCTCTCTGCGGCGATCTGCATCTCCTCATCGGAGAGCTCGGTCACCTCGTCTGAGAGCTCAGTCTTTGCCTTTTTGAGCTTAGGCCTCTTCTCGGTCCTGTCTACCTCGGGCACCAGATCTGCCTCGGCAGACTTCACCTTGGGAGGCTTCTTACGCGAGG
>JAFYEQ010000316.1 GCA_017544185.1 Oscillospiraceae bacterium | reverse complement strand
TCGTGGTAGGCAGTGAGGCTGATGACGGATACTACTGCATGGCTGAGGGCATAGAGATAGTCTTCATATTCGACAAGGAGACCGTGCCCTGGGTGACCGTGATGCCTACGGACATCACCCAGCCCCTCATGACCAGCACGTATATCTATACCATCAAGTCACTGGACGTGACTATAGGCGAGGACGACACCACTCATTTCGAGCTCAGCGGTGACAGCAAGGCTCTTAGCGTGGCATATTCGCGTCCGTCCGCAGGCGTGAACGATATGACGCCCATAGATGACGGACGGTTCAAGAGCTTCTATCAGTACTTCCTGAAGGCACCTGCGGAGGAGATATACCTGACCGAGTGTGACGATCCTGCCACTGTGACAGTGACCATAAACGCTACACATGGTACGGACGTGATAGAGTTCATACCCTCTGAGAGCCGTATGTCCGTAGTGCGCCTCAACGGCAAGACTTCCTTCAAGTGCCGCACGGTGTATGCGGACAGACTGATCGAGAATCTGGAGAACCTGCTGTCCGGCAGGGATATCATAACGACCTGGTGATGAAAGGAGATAACGATGAGCGAAAAGAGATTCTTCACATACAAGGGCTATCCTCTCGTAAGGCTGGGAGACCAGCTCTATTACGGCAATATGTACGACAATTATGTGGTATGGATGCAGATCCTTTCCAAGGAGAAGAAGGGGGATCTGGAGGTAGCTTCCAAGGTGAAGATGTACAAGATGGCTACAGACCCCAGCTTGCCTCCCATGAAGGCTATCGTGAAGCAGAGCGAACGTCCTACGCTGTACAGTGCGCTGGATATGGCCTACGCTTGGCTCGGCAAGCAGAACGCATGATCATAGGCTAAGATCCCGAGGCAGGGCAGAGATACGGCGATGATATCCGCAGGCTCCTTTCCCTGCCTCTCGTTATAGCTTCGGGCGGGTGACGATTTGGATAGGATATATTCAAAAAAACTGATAGGTGAGAGAGCTCTGTTCGCGTCGAAGGAGCTCGAGATACATGACACTATATTCGACGATGGCGAGTCTCCGCTCAAGGAGAGCAGCAACATAGCCCTGTATGGCTGTATGTTCAAATGGAAGTATCCTCTGTGGTACTGTGAGAACATCACGGTCGACAAGTGCTCCATATTCGAGATGGGCAGAGCGGGGATATGGTATACCAACAATATATCCGTGAGAGATACGCTGATCGAGGCCCCCAAGATGTTCAGGCGATGTGTGGGGCTGGATATCCTGCGCACCGACTTTGTGAACGCTGCTGAGACACTGTGGAACTGCGAGGACGTACAGCTCACCGACGTGACTGCCAAGGGAGACTATTTCGGTATGGGCTGCACGGATCTCAGGGCTGATGGCCTGCGTCTGGTGGGGAACTATCCTTTCGACGGCGCGTCCAACGTGGTGATACGTGATTCTACGCTGCTCAGCAAGGATGCCTTCTGGAACTGCGAGAACGTGCGCGTGGAGAACAGCTTCATAAGCGGGGAATACCTGGGCTGGAACTCCCGCTGTCTGACCTTCGTGGACTGCACGATAGAGAGCCTCCAAGGGCTGTGCTATATCGAGGGCCTGCAGCTGATCAACTGCAGGCTGATAGATACGACTTTGGCGTTCGAGTATTCAACAGTGGATGCGGATCTGATCGGTACCGTTGACAGCGTGAAGGACCCAAGATCCGGCAGGATAGTCTGCGACGGGATAGGGGAGCTGATCATGGACAAGGAAGACCCAGCCCGCACGCAGATAATATACAGGTGACCTATGTACGATATCGATCATATCACCGACAGACGCGGTACCTATGCGGAGAAGTGGGACATAAAAGACGGTGAGCTGCCCATGTGGGTCGCCGATATGGATATAGAGACCGCTCCGTGCGTAAGAGCCGCCATAGAAAGACGTGCGTCCCACGGTATATACGGCTATACTTATGTGCCCGACGAATGGTACGACGCATACATCGGCTGGTGGAAGGAACGCCACGGGCTGATCTTCGGCAGGGAGCATATGATATACTCCTCGGGCGTTGTAGCAGTACTGTCGAGCGTGGTAAGGAAGCTGACATCTCCCGGGGAGAAGGTGCTCCTCCTGACGCCCTGCTATAATATATTCTACAACAGCATCGTCAACAACGGGCGCTTCGTGCAGGAGTGCGAACTGGTCTACAGCGGGGGAGAGTACAGCATCGACTTCGATACGCTGGAGATGTGCATGTCCGATCCACAGACATCCATGATGTTCCTGTGCAATCCTCAGAACCCGACGGGGAACATATGGGACAGGGATACACTGGCTCGTATAGGCCGCATGGCATACGATCACGGAGTGATCGTCGTGTCCGACGAGGCCCACTGCGATCTTACGGCCCCCGGGAAGGAGTATGTCCCCTTTGCATCCGTTGATGATACCAACCGGAGCATAGGCATAACGTGCCTCTCAGCCGGGAAGACCTTCAATATCGCGGGGCTGCAGACTGCTGCGGTGGTGGTATACGACGACGTACTGCGCCACAGGGTATGGAGAGGGCTCAACACTGATGAGTGCGGGGAGCCCAATGCCTTCGCGGTGGATGCTGTAATAGCGGCGTTCACGGAGGGCGGCGGCTGGTTGGATGCACTTCGAGAGCATATCCACTGCAACCGACAGAGAGCGGAGGGATATATCTCACGCGAGATACCCCGGGCCCATGCAGTGAGGTCCGATGCTACCTATCTCCTGTGGACAGATCTGCGTTATTCGGGGCTATCCGAGCCTGCGGCGGACATACGACAGAAGACAGGTCTGTTCCTGTCGGAGGGCAGGATATACGGGAAGGGCGGCGAAGGCTTCGTGCGTATGAACCTGGCTTGTCCATCGGCATATCTGGAGGACGGGCTGGAACGGCTGAAAAAGTGGGACAGGTCACTTACGGTATGATGAGCCGTGAAGAGGCCGATATCCTCATGCCGTTCATCATAGCCGTCGTGTTTGTTCGTATAAAAGGATCTTGGCGTTTTGACGGATCTGAGGCATATGACAGGTCTGTGATCTGTTAAAACGCTGATTTATTGGGAAATTATTAAAAAAACCTTGAAATATCGCCGTTTATGGAGTAATATATATAAAGCCCGATATATCACGATCGGAGGGATAGCTTGTGGATATTGAGCTCGAGGGCTTCAAGACTAAGGACAGATATGATATAGAAGATCTGCTGTGCATAATGAGGATCCTCCGCTCTGAGAACGGCTGTCCGTGGGACAAGGTGCAGACCCATCAGTCCATACGCAAGGACTTCATCGAGGAGACCTATGAGGCGTGTGAGGCCATAGATGAGGGCGACAGCGGCCATCTTCGCGAGGAGCTGGGCGATGTGCTGCTCCAGATAGTCTTCCACTCTACGATCGAGGAAGAGCAGGGCAATTTCACGTTCGCCGATGCGGTGGATGATATATCGAAGAAGCTTATCAAGCGCCATCCCCATGTGTTCGGTGATGTGGTGGTGTCCTCCGTGGGAGAGGTGCTCTCCAACTGGAACGACATAAAGCAGGAAGATCACGGGCAGGAGACGTATACCGATACGCTCAATGGCGTGAGCAAGGCTTTCCCTGCGCTCATGCGGGCACAGAAGGTCGGCAAGCGCGCTGCCAGAGCAGGGCTCGACTTCAGGAACGAAGAGGATGCCCTCGCGTCGCTGGAGAGCGAGATAGCCGAGGTAAGATCGGCTGACAAGGAGCATGAGGCCGAGGAACTGGGCGATATGCTGTTCGCTGCGGTCAATGCTGTAAGACTCAGAGGCTACGATGCTGAGGAGCTGCTCACCCGTGCTACGGAGAAATTCATCGGCAGGTTCGCCGCCGTTGAAGATATGATACGCTGTGAAGGGGTCGACATGAGATCTCTTGACATAGATACGCTTGACACCTATTGGGAAAAAGCGAAAACATCTTATGGAGGTAATCAAATATGACAAAGCAGGAACTTGTATCTGCGATCGCTGAGAAGACCAAGCTCAACAAGAAGCAGTCCGAGGAGGCTCTCAAGGCTACTATCGATGCTATCACCGAGGCTCTCACCAAGGGCGACAAGGTACAGCTCGTAGGCTTCGGCACCTTTGAGGTAAGAGAGCATGCTGCTAAGAACGGCGTGAACCCCAGGACCAAGGAGTCTATCACCATCGCTGCAAGAAAGTCCCCTGCATTCAAGGCAGGTAAGGCTCTCAAGGACGCTGTAGACGCTAAGTAAGGCTTTTTATCGGCTGTATCCATACAGGGATACAGCCGTTTGAAAGGCTGACCGGAGGTACCATGAGACTTGACAAATATCTCAAAGTGACAAGGCTGATCAAAAGGCGCACTGTGGCTAATGAGGCGTGCGATGCGGGCAGGATCACTGTGAACGATAAGGTGGCACGCGCATCCTACGATGTCAAGGTGGGTGACGTTATCGGTATCGAACTGGGCACGAAAGCCGTAAAGGTACGAGTGCTGTCGGTGAATGAATACGCCACGAAGGACAACGCCTCCGATAATTATGAGATCATCGAAGGGTGATGTCGGCTGATATGCCGACTATCTTTGTGCAATTTGATGAATAAATGGTTACATGCTATTTACACTGCCCTTTTTTAAGGCCTTCAATAGGTAAAGGGACAGTTTCTTTTAGTGATGATCGCACAAAAAACTCTTGAAAAATTTGTATGATCCGACTATTTTAGTTTACAACATTTCCAAAAGCATTGACATTTACGTGCAAACATAGTATATTTATTATGTCAAGTTCGAAGGACGAAAACTGTATCGGGTGGACAGGACGGATAAAGGCTGTTGCCGATGTGCGTCTTGCCGGATCTCAGATACGGCACATCCTTTGGATGAGACAGCTCACGGGCGGACCGTCCGCCGTAGCTTGATCGTTCTCCGAGCCTCGGGTGATGCGTAGCTCAGAGGGATGTACCCCTAAGAGAGACTGTTGCCGGCGGCAGGCTGAGGATATGAGAGCTAAAAAGTGAGATGGATCTGTTTAATATATTCCACAAGGGAATATATATTTTAAGGAGGAAAAGTAAAATGAAGAGTATGAAGAAGACACTTGCAATGGTAGCAGCCGTTGCAATGGCAGGTACCGTTTTCGCAGCTTGCGGCGGTAGCTCCAGCAGCAGTTCCACACCCGCTTCCACTACCGAAGCTACTACTAAGGCTGCTGAGGGTGGCGATACCACTGAGGCTACTGAGGCTACTGAGGCTCCCGCTGCTGACGCTACCGAGGCTCCCGCTGCTGACGCTACCGAGGCTCCCGCTGCTGATGCAGGTGCTTCCACTGACGGCGCATCTAAGCTCACCGTACTTTGCTGGAACACAGACGATATCAACCCCATGCTCAAGTGCTTCTGCGAGAACACCGACCACACTGAGGACGAGTTCGATGCTCATTCCTTCGGTGTAGCAGGCGGCCAGGCTGCAGAGACCTATGATGCATATCTCTCCGACGCTTCCAACGATGCTGATATCATCTTCGTTGAGGCTGACTGGGCTCTCAAGTACATCAACGATGACTCCGCTGAGACCGGTACTAAGCCCCTGAACGACATCGGCTTCTCCGATGGCGATTACGGCGATCTTCGTCCTTACACCGTTGAGATCGGTAAGTCCTCCAGCGGCGTACAGAAGGGCCTTTCTTGGCAGGCTGCAGCAGGCGGCTTCTGCTACAGAGAAGACCTCGCTGAAAAGTATCTCGGCATCACCGATCCCGATGCTTTCCAGGAGAAGGTATCTGACTGGGATAAGTTCAAGGCTACAGCTGCTGAGGTAAAGGAAGCTTCCGGTGGCAAGACTGCTCTTACTGCTACTCTCGGCGGTATCTGGCAGGTATTCTCCGCTGGTAGATCTACTCCTTGGGTAGTTGACAACAAGCTCGTTCTCGATGACACTGCTAAGAACTACATCTCCTTCGCTAAGGAAATGTATGACAACGGCTACGTTATCAAGGATCAGGCTCAGTGGAACGATACTTGGTATGCTGCTGGTCAGGATGACACCACTATGGGTTACTTCGTATCCACATGGGGCTTCGGCGACGCTATCCTTACTTCCGCTGCAGGCGGTCCTGACGGTGCTACCTATGGTAAGTGGAAGGTATGCGTAGGTCCTCAGGCATTCTTCTGGGGCGGCACATGGATGACCGTAGCTAACAGATGCGATAATCCTGAGCTCGTTAAGGAGTTCATGTCCTTCTTCACCACCAACACCGAGGGCGCTCAGAAGTATGCTGAGATGCAGGGTGAGTTCGTTTCCAACAAGAAGGCAATGGAGAACGTTATCGCTGCTGGCGAATACAAGGGCAACCCTGTACTCGGCGGCCAGAACCAGTTCGAAGTGCTCAACGTTACCGCTGATAAGATCGACATGACCGGCGCTATCACTCCTTATGACAGCAGCATTAAGGGTGCATTCAATGATGCAGTCAACGCTTACTGCGTAGGCGAGGATGCTGACGTTGACGCTACCATCCAGGATTGGGTAGACAGAGTTGCTGCTGCCCTTCCTACTCTCGATTACTCCAACTTTGACTGATATCGAAGTTAAGTTTTCTTGATCGCATCATAGGGCAGGCTCACACCTGCCCTATCTTGTAGCTTATGACTTCGTGATTTTTACTAATATTTTCACATATTTATCACGTCGTTTTATACGAGGTAAAGATCCGCGGGGCAAATGCGGACTGTTTTAGTCATATTGCGGTCTGGCAGGCTGTGATAGCCTTCCTGCGGTCCTTTCTTCGGTCTGTTATGTACTTAGACCGATCCAATCGAGAGGAGTAGATCAGAGCATGAATCTGAATAAAAGAAGGAGTATCAGTTATGCCAAGTTCGGCTATCTGTTCATACTTCCGTTCTTTATAGTATATCTGTTCTTCCAGATATACCCCCTGTTCTATACTTTCTATCTGTCTTCCCAGTCAAATGGTGACCTGGTGACTGATAGTGTTGGAATGGACAACTTCAAGATAATCCTATCGGGGCAGCCTACCACTACGCCCGGACATGAGATAGCTAAGAGAGCTGCTCAGTCGGCGAGCAAGAACTTCTTCAGAGTGCTTGGGAATACTTGCATACTGTGGGTAGGTAACTTCATCCCCCAGATAATAATCTCCCTTCTGCTTGCTGCGTGGTTCACGGACGCATACCTAAAAGTCAAAGGAAAAGGATTCTATAAGATAGTGATGTATATGCCTAATATCATCACTGCAGCTTCGGTAGCCGCTCTTTTCGTTATGCTGTTCAATGACTCTGAGTATGGTGCGGTGAACAATTTCCTCGTTAAGCTCGGTAAGGAGAAAGTGAACTTCGTTGCCGGTATCAAGGGCGAGGCCAGGATAATGATAATGATCATCCAGACGTGGATGTGGTTCGGTAATACCACCATCATGCTCATGTCCGGTATCATGGGTATCAATCCTTCTCTCTTTGAGGCTGCAAACATCGACGGCGCTACACCTACACAGCAGTTTTTCCGCATCACTATACCTCTTCTCCGTCCTATCCTCCTCTACACTGTAGTTACTTCCATGATAGGCGGTCTCCAGATGTTCGATATACCCTACTTGTATAATGCTCAAGCGGGTGCCCAAAATATCACGACGGAAACTGTCGCGGTATATATCTACAACAACTTCCATAAGACCACGGCACCTAACTTGGGTTATTCCGCTGCAGCATCCGTTATACTGTTCTTCATCACGGCAGCTCTCGGTGCTATAGCATTCGTGACGAATCTGGAAGAGGATCCCAGGAGCGCTCATGCCAAGGGCAGGAACAAGACCGCTCTGAAGATCAAGCTGGGAGGTGCGTGATATCATGGATATAGCCGGACAGAAAAGTAATTCCAAGATGATATTCATAAGGTCTGCTATCGTTACAGCGGTACTCATACTTCTCACGATATTTGCATTGCTCCCTATATGGATACTTATCGTAAACTCTACAAGAGACCACTTTGAGATAATCACTAACGGCGTTTCTCTGATCCCCGGGCTCAAGATGTTCAAGAACATCGGCCAGCTCAACGAATGGGTAGAGCAGGGCAAGATCCAGTACAACGCTCTTACAGGTTATGTCAATTCCGGTTTCATATCCCTATGCGCTACGTTCCTCACTGTGCTGTTCTCCACTATGACAGCATACGGCCTTGTAGTATATGACTTCAAGCTCAGAGGCGCAGCTTATACGTTCATCATCGCTGTTATGATGGTCCCCATGCAGGTAACATCTGTTGGTTTCTACAAGTTCATGCTCAATGTGAACCTGACTGATACCTACTTCCCTCTCATCATACCCGCTATCGCGGCTCCTGCGATCGTGTTCTTCATGAGACAATCCATGAAGTCCACCTTCCCTCTGGATATAGTAGAGGCTGCAAGAATAGACGGTTGCGGTGAGTACAGGACGTTCTTCCAGATCGGCATCCCTATGATGAAGCCCGCTATCGCTGTACAGTCGATATTCTGCTTCGTCGGCAACTGGAACAACTTCTATACACCCTGTATGATACTCATCTCCAGAAAGCCCGAGCAGCTCACACTGCCCATGATGGTGAACACCATCTATACAAACGATAAGATAAACGACCTTGGTGCGAAGTATGTAGCTATCATGCTCTCTATAATCCCCGTAGTTGTTGTATATTTTATCTTCTCTCGCTTCATCGTTGAGGGCGTTGCTCTCGGCGGCGTAAAGGAATAAGTTTATATGGCGTATGCTCTATGGCATACGCCATATTTTATATTGTCAAAATTGCTTTATTTTGTTAATATCTAATGGCCCTGACTGTCATATCCTACGAATTTTAAGGTCATCTATTGACAGATAGATGCAAAAAAGCTATACTATAAAAGATGACTAATTCCTATAGGAGGATGATGACAATGGCAAAGACAACTAAGTCTAAGAAGGATAATGAGCTCGAAACTCTCACATATGATAATATCATCGATGCGTTCAGACTGAAGGTGGCTAAGGCTACCGCTCCCGTTGACGCTTGCGTCGCTACACAGATAACTCTCTACGGTTCAGTCGAGGGCGTTCTCTATATAGTTATCGCAAACGGTATCGCAAAGGTAGAGCCCTTCGATTACAAGGGTGCTGACATCGAGGTAGATGCTGATGCTGATGTGTTCATGTCTGTACTGAACGGCAACAAGGCTCTGTCTACTGCTATCGCTGATGGCGACATCAAGATGCAGGGCAATGCAGGCAAGGCTATAATACTCGGATCTACTGCTTTTTTCAATAAGTGATCGCAGTACATAAGATGTGCAAAACAGTGATTTTCTATGAATGAAAGTCACTGTTTTTGTTTTATAAATATGAATTTTTATTATATTCCGAAAAATACTATTGATATTTACACGGATATATGGTATAATCATAGGTAGTTGTTATGATCAACATAATGGGGAAGTTTATCGATGCATGATCGGATGCATTTGTTGAAGGGATAAGAAATGCAAAAGAGCTTATATGTTATAGTCGCTGCTGTACTGGTAGTGATCGTGACCGTGCTGATACTTATCTTCGGCAGGGGAGGCTCGGGTCAGCTCATAGTATCGCAGATCGACGGGGATGTGACAGTCACACATCCCGACAGCAGCGTAGAGGCTGCATCGGAAAATATGCAGCTCAAGCAGGGAGATATAGTCACCGCCAATGATGGCAGCGCGTGTACGCTGCTGTATACCATCAGCGGCAAGGAAGAGGACTATGTATACGTAGAGCCTGTCTCCCAGATATTCGTGACTGACGAGTTCAAGAAGAAGGACAATGAGATATATCTCAACCGCGGCTCTGTCATCGTAGACGGTACCAATGCGAAAAATTCTGCTATATCCATCCGCACGGACAGTGCGTCCTTCGCTACCAAGAACGCAGTGGTACGTGTGGCGTACCAACTGGGACAGGATCAGCCTGCGTCCAGCCATGTGGCTACCTTTGCAGGTTTTTCGAACGTGCAGCTGTATAATTCCATGGGCGAGAAGATCGACAGGGACGGTAATCTTGACGGTAAGTCTGAGCCTATGGACAAGGGCGTAGGCGGACTCGTGGTGAGCACGGATCCTCCCAAGTTCGAGTACCTGAACACCGAGATACATCTGGCTGACTTCGGTGCGTCTACCCTCAAGGACCTGCTGACCATATCCTCTATGAACGAGCTGGTCTTCTCTACTGCAGACATCAAGGCTGCCTTTGATGCGGCAAAGCCCGAGGAGCCGGAGGAGGCGACAGTATCGGAGACCGAGACGGAGCATGAGACCACTGAGGAGACTACAGTACTCGATACCACTTCTGAGACAACAGAGGATACCGTGGATACTGAGGAGACTACAGAGGAAGAGACCACCGAGACCACGACCGAGCGTACTGTAGAGACTACCCGCGAGACCACTACTGCTCCTCCGCAGACTGTGGCCACTACTACCACGACGCAAAAGACTACCGTACAGACCACTGCACAGACTACCACTAAGTCTCAGGAGATGATCCCGGTATATATCGTCATAGGCGATGAGATCATCGAGCAGGAGGTGCCCTACGGCGGCAGCGCTGATATACCCAATGATCCTGTGATAGAGGGCAAGAAGTTCGTAGGCTGGGATGATGACTTTGATAATATCACCGGGGAGAGGATGATCTCCGCTATATTTGAGGAGGACCTCCAGATCACTGAGCCTTCGGATCAGCCGACACAGACTTTACAGACAGAGGATACCTTTGATTGGGGCACATACGTGGAGATCACCGATCCTCAGACGGCACCGCTCCCGTCGGCATCTCATACCGTTACGTTCATAGTCGACGGCCAGTCCTATACTGTAGCGGTCAATGACGGTGAGGCTGCAGTGCCTCCTGTGATGCCGCCCTATATAGACTCCAGCGGTCAGAGCTTCATAGCCTGGGATCAGAATTTCCAGAGCGTCACATCCGATATGACGGTATACGCAGTATACGGATGATATGATAACAAACAGCCGGTCATCGCCCTTCGTGGGCGGTGACCGATCTTTACGTGGATCTTTTCAAAAAAATCGTGAAAAGTACTTGACAAAATACAAAGAGTATTGTATTATATATACAAGGCCCATCATGAAATGTTGGGTGCTTATCTTTACGTGTTTGCCGCACGTTTGAGTTTTGTATCAAAATGATATCGCAGCGGTAGACTTTCAGCAGATCAGATGTGTACTACAATTACGCATCTAAATAACGTTCGGATGCGTCCACGAGACGTGCCCGGAAGATCAAGGAGGAAAATGAAATGAAGCAGATGCCACAGGAATGGGAAGGCTTCGTCGGCGGTCACTGGACCGACGAGATCAATGTCAGAGACTTCATCCAGAAGAACTACACTCCCTACGACGGCGATGAGAGCTTCCTCGCAGGTCCCACAGATGCTACCAAGAAGCTTTGGGACGATGTTATGGAGCTCGCTAAGCAGGAAAGAGAAGCAGGCGGCGTACTTGACATGGACAATAACGTCGTATCCTCTCTCACCTCTCACCCCGCAGGCTATATCGAGAAGGATCTCGAGAAGATAGTAGGTCTCCAGACAGATAAGCCCTTCAAGCGTTCTTTCATGCCTTACGGTGGACTTAGGATGGCTGAGAATGCTCTCGAGCAGAACGGCCGCACTCCCGATCCCCTGATGCACAGGATATTCAGTGAATACAGAAAGACCCATAACGCTGGCGTATTTGATGTATATACTCCCGAGATGAGAGCAGCAAGGACCTCTCACATCCTCACAGGTCTCCCCGATGCTTACGGCAGAGGCCGTATCATAGGCGACTATCGCCGTGTAGCACTCTACGGTGTTGACAGGCTCATCAAGGACAAGCAGGAGCAGAAGGCTTTCTATACCTGTCCTATGACCGATGACAAGATCCGCTGCAGAGAAGAGATCGCTGAGCAGATCAGGGCTCTTGAGAACCTCAAGAAGATGGCTGAGATCTACGGCTGCGATATCTCCAAGCCCGCTGTTACCGCTAAGGAAGCAGTACAGGCCGTATACTTCGGCTATCTCGGCGCTGTAAAGGATCAGAACGGTGCAGCTATGTCCCTCGGCCGTACCTCCACCTTCCTCGATATATACTTCGAGAGAGACTTCAAGCTCGGCAGGATCACAGAGGAAGAGGCACAGGAGATCATCGACCACTTCATCATGAAGCTCCGTCTCGTTCGTTTCGCAAGGACTCCCGAGTATAACTCCCTCTTCTCCGGCGACCCCCAGTGGGTAACAGAGTCCCTCGGCGGTATCGGTATCGACGGCAGATCTCTCGTAACAAAGACTTCCTTCCGTTATCTCCATACCCTCGAGAACCTGGGCACTTCTCCCGAGCCCAACCTCACCGTGCTCTGGTCTCCCAGACTTCCCAACGGCTGGAAGAGATACTGCGCTAAGATCTCCATCAACACTTCTTCCATCCAGTATGAGAACGATGAGCTGATGAGAGTTACACACGGCGATGACTACGCTATCGCTTGCTGCGTATCCTCCATGAGAGTCGGCAAGGAGATGCAGTTCTTCGGTGCAAGAGCTAACCTCGCTAAGTGCCTGCTCTACGCTATAAACGGCGGTGTCGATGAGATCAGCGGCGCTCAGGTAGCTCCCAAGTACAGACCCATCACCTCTGAGTATCTCGATTATGATGAGGTAATGGAGAAGTATGACGATATGATGGACTGGCTCGCAGAGCTCTATGTAAATACACTGAACATCATCCACTACATGCATGATAAGTACTGCTATGAGGCTCTTCAGATGGCTCTCCATGACAGAGAGGTAAGAAGATACTTCGCTACCGGTATCGCAGGTATCTCCGTCGTCGCAGACTCCCTTTCCGCTATCAAGTACGCTAAGGTAAAGCCCATCCGCAAGGATATCGAGGTCAAGGACAAGAAGGGCAATGTGCTCTACACCGCTAAGGATGTTGTCGTTGATTACGAGGTAGAGGGCGACTTCCCCAAGTACGGCAACGATGACGACCGTGTTGATGAGATCGCACAGATGATCCTCAACAAGTTCATGGATAAGATCCGTCAACAGCACATCTACAGGAACGGCTTCCCCACCACTTCTATCCTTACCATCACATCCAATGTGGTATACGGCAAGAAGACGGGTACCACTCCTGACGGACGTAAGCAGGGCCAGCCTCTCGCTCCCGGTGCTAACCCCATGCACGGCAGAGATACTCACGGTGCATCCGCATCTCTCTCTTCCGTATCCAAGCTCCAGTTCTCCAACGCTCAGGACGGTATCTCCAATACCTTCTCCATCATCCCCGATGCCCTCGGTAAGGACAGCGGCGTATTCGTTGGCGACCTCGATCTTGACGCTCTCAAGTGATCTTATGGTATGTGCCGTGCATCGGCACGGCACATGACCTTCGAAAGGAGTAATAACTATGGCAAATGCACAGCAGATAGATAATCTTATTGGTCTGCTCGACGGTTATTCCGTCAAGGGCGGTCATCACCTCAACGTTAACGTGTTCAACCGTGAGACCCTTCTCGATGCTCAGAAGCATCCCGAGAACTATCCTCAGCTCACTATCAGAGTTTCCGGTTACGCAGTAAACTTCATCAAGCTCACCAAGGAGCAGCAGGACGACGTTATCTCCAGAACGTTCCACGCTTCACTGTAAGCTATGACGGGGTTCATACATTCAACTGAATCCTTTGGTACAGTCGACGGACCGGGCATCCGGTTCGTCGTCTTTTTCCAAGGATGTCCTATGAGGTGCCTCTACTGCCATAATCCTGATACATGGACTATGCACAGTAAGAAGGATCCTGTGGGCACAGAGATGACAGTGGAAGAGATACTGGATATGTACGACGGTGTCAAGGAGTTCTGCAGCGGGGGCATCACTGCCACCGGAGGCGAGCCCATGATGCAGCCTGCGTTCCTGACGGAGCTGTTCGAGAAGGCCAAGGCGAAGGGGATACACACCTGCCTCGATACTTCAGGCATCACCTTCGATCCCGATGATACAGCTGTGTTCGACAGGCTGATGGAGTCTACTGACCTTATCATGCTGGATATAAAGCATATCGACGATGAGGAGCATAAGAAGCTCACAGGCCACAGCAATAAGAACATACTGGCCTTTGCGCGCTATCTCTCGGATAAGGGCAAGACTATATGGGTACGCCACGTAACTGTTCCGGGCATAACGTATGACGACGAGTATCTCCATCGTCTGGGCGTGTTCCTATCGGAACTGAAGACGCTCAAGGCTCTCGACGTGCTCAAGTACCATGACATGGGCAAGGTCAAGTACGAGAACCTGGGGCTCGAGTACCCTCTCGGAGATACACCGCCTCTTACCACGGAGCAGGCAGCTCACGCGCGAGATGTGATCATGCAGGGTATTAAAGACGGTCTTGCGGCTAAAAGATCATAACATAAGGGGAATGATGTTCTCCCCGATATCATACATCAACGTATGGATATCGAACCGCTCACACGAGCTGATGACGTCTGCGGGCTCCTGCTGGTGCAGGGGTCGGCGGTAGCATCGGCTCTTTTGTTTTGGAGGGATCATGCTTTTATCATTGGCGGTGATATTTCTTGTTGGACTGACTGCGGCGGCGATATGTGAGAAGATACGCCTGCCCCGCATAGTCGGTATGCTCACCGCAGGCATAGTGATGGGCCCGTTCGCACTGGGAGCACTGGATGATACGGTACTGGGCATATCATCAGAGCTTAGGCGTATAGCGCTTATCATCATACTCATACGGGCAGGTCTCACCTTGGATCTGGCCGACCTGAAGAAGGTGGGCAGACCTGCTGTCATGATGTCCTTCGTGCCTGCCTGCTGCGAGATCGCGGGCTATGTGATGTTGGCTCCCGTGCTCTTTGGGGTGGACAGGACAGAGGCAGCTCTTATGGGCGCTGTGCTCAGTGCAGTATCTCCTGCTGTGGTGGTGCCTCGCATGGTGAAGCTCATCGAGGATGAGCGTGGTACCGCTAAGGGTATACCGCAGATGATACTTGCGGGGGCATCCTGCGACGATATATTCGTGATAGTGCTGTTCTCCTCATTCCTGACCATGGCACAGGGCGGCGAGGTGCAGCTCATGAGCCTGGCGGACATACCCGTATCTATGGTCACGGGCGTATCCATCGGTGCTGCTGCGGGAATAGCGGTATACCAGATCGTATACGCGGCAGGAGACATGATAAAGCCCGAACCGAAGGTGATAGTACTTCTGGGGACTGCCTTCATGCTGATGTCGCTGGAGGATGCGGTAAAGCCGTATGTGACGGTATCGGGACTGCTGGCAGTGGTAGCCATGGCCTGCGTGGTCAGGATACGGTCTGAGGATGCGAAGACGATGTCCGCACGTTTCGGGAGCATATGGACGGCGGCGGAGATATGGCTGTTCGTGCTGGTAGGTGCAGCTGTGGATATACGCTACACCTTCGCTGCAGGCGGTATGGCAGTGCTGATGATACTGGCGGCTCTGGTCTTCCGTACCGTCGGTGTACTGCTGTGTCTTGCGGGAACGAAGCTGACCGTCAAGGAGAGGCTGTTTTGCGTGATAGCCTATCTTCC
>JAFYEQ010000035.1 GCA_017544185.1 Oscillospiraceae bacterium | reverse complement strand
ATGTGACGTCCGATAGCAGATCAGCGTACTTTGGTAAAGGAGCGGTACTATGCGTGAAGAGAGCCTTCCTATAAACAGAAAGAAGCACCGTGTATACTCAGACAACGCGCGCCGTATGGTAAGACGCCTGCTGGTGCAGTATGCTCCCAAGGAGAAGGTGGGGGAGCTATGGCGCAGCGTACAGCTGCGGTACTGCCAGCTGACCAAGGACGCTCCGCCCTTCGGGAAGATACCTCACAACGAGCAGTTCTACGATGCTCTGATGGTGTTCGCATATCTGGATACGGTGCCCTATGTGCCTCCCCGTGAGGTGATGCAGCAGGCGGTATACGAGACCTTCATGTCCGCCTTCGATGTGCTGGGCGCTAAGATAGACGCCAACAAGATACGCTACAATGCGCTCATGGCAGGGATATTCAAGCTGTCTGTCAAGGCGAAGGCAAAGCAGCATGATGCATGCCCGGAGTGGTTCGACCCCACGGAGTGTACCTTCGATGCAGGCACGGGAGCCGTGATGTATGCCTTCAGGCGCTGCCCCGTGGCTGACTTCGCACTGAGCCACGGCTTCGGGAAGTATCTGCCGTATATGTGCAACTGCGACCATCTGGCACTGCAGAGGCTCCATGCGGGACTGATACGCACATCCACCTGCGGCGTTGGGGACATATGCGACTATACCATCGTGGGCGACAGATCCTCGCTGTATGCACAGTACCGCACCGTGACGAATGAGGACGGTCTGCTCCTCAGTGTGCGCCGCGATGACGCGGACGATATCCCCGTGAAGTACGGCAGCCTGTTGTAACGAACGGTCAAGGGACAGCCATCCATAGGGGCGCACCTGTGTGTGCGCCCATGGGATCACACGAACGGTGCCGTCCTATCCTCTCGCTCCAGGCCTCCGGATCGGCAGATCTGACAAAAAGATATACTGTGCCTTGGTGCTATATGACAGGATCATAGAAATTGATACTGTCTATTGACTTTTACTTAGTTGTATGCTATCATGGTATCATACCATCGTGATACTATGGTAGCACTTTAATGTGATAAATCAAAACATCGCCGTCCGCCCTGCGGTCGTATGCGGTGCTTTGGAGGTATACTATGAAAAAGAACGATCTTATAACTCCCGAGGGGACGCGAGATCTCCTCTTCGGCGAGAGCAGCGCCGTGAAGATGGTGGAGAGCCGCTCCATGGAGATATTCCGCTCCAAGGGGTACTCACAGGTGATCACCCCGGGCCTGGAATTCTACGACGTGTTCGCGCTCAAGTCCAGGTACTTCCCCCAGGAGACCATGTACAAGCTGGTGGACGGCAAGGGAAGGCTCATGGTGGTGCGCCCCGACTCCACACTGCCCATAGCACGCATGACTGCTGCCAGACTGCGGGGCGAGGTGCTCCCTCTGAGGCTGTGCTACAGCCAGACCGTATACCGCAGCCGTCCCGGCATGAGGGGCAGGCGCGACGAGATCCGTCAGACGGGCATAGAGCTCATAGGCTCCTCCTCCGAGCGTGCAGATCTTGAGATGCTGGCCAACGCTGTGGATGTGCTGTCCGCCGTGAAGGACACAGGCTATCGCCTGGAGCTGGGACATATAGGCTTCTTCAAGGCGCTGCTGTCCGCTGCGGGCTGCGATGAGGACGCTTCGGAGCAGATACGCTCCCTGATAGAGTATAAGAACTATCCCGCACTGGGCGACCTGCTGGACGAGTACGACGACAGCCCCGCGGTAAGGGCTCTGCGCCAGCTCCCAAGGCTCTTCGGCGGCGAGAAGGTGTTCGAGAAGGCATACTCTCTCTCCCATGGGATACCCGATGCCCGTGAAGCGCTCCATGAGCTAGAGAGCATATACACCAAGATCCGCGATCTGTCTCCCGCGGTGACGGTGGATCTGGGCCTTGTAAACCATATGAACTACTATACAGGCATAGTAGTGAAGGGCTATATCGAGGAGAGCGGCGATGCGGTCCTCTCGGGCGGACGCTACGACGGTCTGCTGGCTGAGTTCGGCTGCGATGCGCCTGCTACGGGCTTCGCGGTGAATATAGACGCGCTGGCAAGGGCAGTGGACGACAGCGCTCCCGCTGTCAGTGATGTGATAGTATACGGCGAGGACGGCTGCGAGATACGCGCCATAGAGCACGCACGCCAGCTGGTAGCCGAGGGCACACACGCGGAGCTGTCCGTGTTCGATACCATAGAGGATACTCTGGCATACGCCAAGGAAAAGCATATCTCCCGCATCGTCAGGGTCGGGAGAGATACCACAGAGGAGGTGTCTTCATGAAGCTGCGAATAGCACTTACAAAGGGCAGGCTGGAAAAGGACACCGTAGGTCTGCTGGAAAAGATGGGCTACGACTGCTCTGCGGTCCGTGACAAGGGACGCAGGCTCATACTCCCCGTGGGCGACAGCATAGAGGTAGTGCTGGCCAAGGCTGCCGACGTCATAACCTACGTGGAGAACGGCGTGTGCGATCTGGGCGTGGTAGGCAAGGATACTATCATCGAGATGAACGGCAAGTTCTTCGAGCTGGTGGATCTGGGCTTCGGCAAGTGCCGCTTCGCGCTGGCCGGCAAGAAGGGCGATGACTTCTACGACGGTACCCATGTGCGCACGATCGCCACCAAGTACCCCAACGTAGCGCGGACCTTCTTCGAGAAGAAGAATATGGACGTGGACATAGTCAAGATCGAGGGCAGCGTGGAGCTGGCGCCTCTGCTGGGGCTGTCCCATGCCATAGTGGATATAGTCGAGACCGGCACCACCCTCAAGGAGAACGGGCTGGAGGTCTTCGAGTACATATGTCCCATATCGGCAAGGCTCATCGCCAATATGGTCAGCATGAAGCTGCGCCAGGAGGAGATCGAGTCCCTCATAGCCGAGATCGAGAAGAACATAGGATGAGATGGACCGGGACAGGATCGGTATACGGGAGCGATGTCTCCGCGGTATACGGATCTTGAGCCCCGGGGCTGAAAGGATATAATATGATACGCATCATAAAGGCGGACGGTACCGCCGAGTATGAGTTTTTGAAGGAAGTCGAGAACAGGAACGGAGAGACCGACAAGAAGATCTCCGCGATAGTCTCTGACATAATAGACAACGTGAAGGCACGGGGAGACGAGGCCATAGATGAGTATACCCTCAAGTTCGACGGGAAGCTCCCTCCCTTCCGCGAGGTGCCCCGCGAGGTCATCAACGACGCTATGACAGACCTGTCGGAAAGATCTCCCGAGCTGGTGCAGGCTATGCTCAGCGCCATGGAGAACATATCCGACTTCCACAACAGACAGAAGGAGCAGTCCTTCATAGACACCCGTGCCGACGGCTGCATCGTCGGTCAGCGCGTGCGTGGTCTGGACAGGGTGGGACTGTATGTCCCGGGCGGATCTGCCCCCCTGTTCTCTACGGTGCTGATGAACGCAGTACCTGCCAAGATCGCAGGGGTACGTGAGCTGATCATGTGTACTCCTCCCGGCAAGGACGGCAAGCCCGCTCCCGAGATACTCTGCGCGGCTGCTATGGCAGGAGTGGACAGGGTGTTCGCAGTGGGCGGCGCACAGGCTATAGCTGCTATGGCCTGCGGCACTGAGACCATGCCCCGTGTAGACAAGATAGTAGGCCCCGGCAATATCTTCGTGGCCACCGCCAAGAAGCTGCTCTACGGAAGAGTAGACATAGACATGGTGGCAGGCCCCTCCGAGATACTCGTCGTAGCCGATGACAAGGCAGAGCCCAAGTTCCTTGCGGCAGACCTTATGTCTCAGGCGGAGCACGACAAGATGGCCAGCGCCATACTCATCACCACCGATGAGCGCATAGCCCGTGAGACCGCAGAGCAGATCGAGACACAGATGGAGCGTCTGGAGCGCCGTGATATCATACGCGCGTCTATAGACAGCTTCGGCGCTGTGATCGTGGCACAGGACCTTACGCAGGCCTTCGAGCTGGCAAACTCCCTGGCTCCCGAGCACCTGGAGCTGGCAGTGGAGGATCCCCTGCAGTACATAGGCATGATAGACAATGCAGGATCTGTGTTCCTTGGCAGATGGTCATCCGAGCCTCTGGGCGACTACTATGCAGGACCCAACCATGTCCTTCCCACAGGCGGCACGGCACGCTTCTTCTCGCCCCTGTCCGTGGCGTCCTTCACCAAGAGATCCCAGTTCATATATTATACCGAGACCGCTCTGCGTGAAGCAAAGGACGACATCATCACGCTGGCAGACAGCGAAGGGCTCACAGCTCACGCCAATGCGATAGCAGTGCGCTTTGAAGGGGAATGACATGGAGCTTGCAAAGAAGATAAGATCTCTGGATCTGTATATACCCCCCGAAAACGAATGCCGCATACGCCTGGACTCCAACGAGTCGCCCTATGATATGATGCAGCTTTGCGGCGAGGACATCCTTCGGGCACTGTCTGAGGTGAACGTGGGACGCTACCCCGACCCTCAGTACAACAAGCTGATACATGCGGCGGCGGAGCACTTCGGCACATCACCGGAGCTGATCACCGCAGGCAACGGCAGCGATGAGCTGATATCCGTGATACTGGGCTCCTTCCTCACCAAGGGGGATACTGTGCTCACGCTGTCGCCCGACTTCTCCATGTATGCCTTTTACGGCTTCCTCAATGAGATGAAGGTGCAGACCTTCCCCAAGGAGGACGACCTGAAGATAAATATATCCAAGGTGATCGAGCAGTGCAGCAGGGAGCCTGTCAAGGCAGTGATATTCTCCAACCCCTGCAATCCCACGTCCTTGGGCGTGCGCCGTCAGGATGTGCTGAGGCTGATCAAGAACGTATCCTGTCTGTGCGTCATAGATGAGGCATATATGGATATGTGGGATCAGTCGGTGCTGGATATGGTGGAGGAGCTGGACAATCT
>JAFYEQ010000315.1 GCA_017544185.1 Oscillospiraceae bacterium | reverse complement strand
TATTCGGCACCGATATCTCCTTCTGGAAGGAGAACCGCGAGCGCGACTTTGAGACCGCTGCAGACGTAGCCTACGGCGCAGAGGGCAAGATACAGGCCCATCGCCTGCTGGAGAGCGCAGCAGGACTGTTCGCAGGCGGCTCCCTCTCCGACGAGGACAAGGAGGAGGTATACCTGGCTCTCCAAAGGATCTACTGGGAGGTCAAGGAAGAGAAGAAGGTCGACGTTCAGGAGGACAGTGCTGACGCATGACCATATTCGATACAGTGAGAGAGCTCGTGCAAAACTACTGCACGAACGATCCCTTTGAGCTGTGCGAATGTCTCGGAGTCAAGGTGAAAGTCACATCCATCGGGCAGTCGAAGGGACTGTACACCTATGTGGCTGACGTGCCTGTGATCATCATATCCGACAAGCTCCGCAGGTCTGAGCGCATCATCGTGTGCTCTCATGAGCTGGGGCATCACGTCCTTCATGCGGAGGTGGCTGCCAACGATGCCCTGCGGGGCTTCAGCTTCTACAATATGCGGGACAAGACCGAGTACGAGGCGAACATATTCATGGCCGACCTCCTCATAGACGATGAGGAGCTGGACGGGCTGTTCATAGGCGGCTCCACGATAGAGGAAGCCTCCGCGATGCTGCGTCTCCCGTCGGACATAGTCCGCTTAAAGATGGAGGATATGAACCGACGGGGATGGTCATACGACATACCCATGGGCTCGGCGTGTCTGTTCGGTCGGTGAGCGATAGCAGCGATAGTCATACAAGGGCGGGATATCCCGCCCTTGTATTTGATATGCGATCTGCTCTGTATATATCCATACCGCAGCCGCGGATCACCATAATTTGCCAAAAATATCCGCAGACCTTGACAAGCAATATCGGATGTGTTATAATGTAGTTTGTTGCAGTCTGTACCAAGGACAAATGCCCAAGACTTTTGCAAGGCGGTAAGGATATGAGGAATGGTCTGAGCGATCTGGCTAAAGAACAGCTGAAGTTCCTTCTTCCCAGAGCCGCCGCAGCCGACGGGCTCCTGTTCATCGCATGCATTATCCTGCAGGTGACGTGGTACAGAGCACTGACGGGGCTCCTTCTGGGCACGCTGACCATGACGGTCAATATGCTTCTCCTGTCCTATTCCGTGCGTCACGCGGTGGACAGAGGATCCGAGAAGGCTGCCAAGAGATATATGCTGGGCTTCTATATACTGCGATTCTCCATCATGGGAGCAGCCATAGCCGCCGGCTTTCTGTGGCCCTTGGCCCATCCGGTATGCACATATCTCCCGTTGCTGTATCCCAAGCTGTTCTATTCATGGACAGGTATCAAGGATCACATACACTTTATACTGACCGATAAAAAGAGGTGAGAGCTTGGACGGTCTATACGATACCGAACTGACAGTGGACGTCGTCGGTCCCCGCAAGATGATCACCATAATGAGCGGCGGTGAAGAGCTGTTCAGCATCTCCGAGACCGTGGTCACAGGATGGCTGGTCATAATACTTCTGGCGATATTCTTCAAGGTGCTCACCCATAATATGAAGGTGAAGCCCGAGAGCAAGCGTCAGGTAGTGGCGGAATGGATAGTGGAGTTCTTCAACGGGCTCGTCAAGGACAATATGGGAGCTCCCATGGCGTTCTTCGCTCCGTATATCTGCACTATATTCTGCTTTGCAGCCTTCGGCTCACTGGTGAGCGTGGTAGGCCTTCGCAGCATGACGGCAGATATCAACTGCACAGGCACATGGGCACTGTTCACGTTCCTGCTGATAACTTACTATAAGCTCAAGAGCAACGGCGTTCTCGGCTACCTTAAGGGCTTCACTCAGCCTGTTATCGTCATCAC
>JAFYEQ010000314.1 GCA_017544185.1 Oscillospiraceae bacterium | reverse complement strand
TAGTACACATACGGGGAATACTGGAAGCCCCACTTCTCCCCTGCCACCTCTATGGGTATGATCCTGTGGTTGCCTCTGGCGGGATGGTCTATCCTTCCCGCGTATCCCACGTTCTCCTCGCAGAGAAGGCACTTGGGATAGCCGCTGTGTGCGTTCCTCGCCGCTGCGATCGCCTTGGGATCCTTCTCGGGCTTGGACAGGTTTATGGTGATATCCATCTCACCGTATTCGGTCTCCGCCTTCCACCGCATATCCTTGACTATGCGATAGCGGCGGATGTAATCGGTATCACAAGAAAATTTATAGAACCTGTCGGTGGCGGTCTCGGGGGATACCTTCATATCCTCGCGAAATCTCCTGACCACCTCGGACGGGCGGGGCGTGAGGCACGCCATGATCCGCGTATCTAACAGGTCTCTGTAGCCTATGCTGTCCTCGATTAGCCCCACCCGCACGGCATAGTTCAATATCCCCGCCAGTATATCCTCCAGCGGGAGCACGGTGGTATCATCATCGCCCTCGAAGTACTCATCCATACCGAGCACTTCGAGTATGGCGTTGCGGGCGTATATACGGTCATCCTCGGTGATCAGTCCTGTATCCATGCCGTATCCCACGAGCTTGTCTATGTAGCTGTATATGTTCATGATGGGGATCGTCCTTTCAGGTTCACGGCTTCCTGCATATATGCAGGATGTATGTATCGTCGTAGCTTATCGAGCCGTATCTCTCCACCAGCTCATGGATACCGCCGAAGAATCTCTCCTTGTATTCGTCCTTTATCATGATATGGGTGGAGTGGGTCTTGATATACTCTATATAGTCATCAGCACTGTATGTCCTGTGATCGTAGAACTTCTTCTCGCCCAGATACTCAAAGCCATAGCTATTTCCTGCGGTATAGTCAAAGTGCTGGGTATAGGGCTGGTCCGTGACGAAATATCTGTCATAGACCTCCTGTATCTTGTCGAAGAGCTC
The DNA here is from genome assembly GCA_017544185.1 of Oscillospiraceae bacterium. Classification (GTDB taxonomy): domain Bacteria; phylum Bacillota; class Clostridia; order Oscillospirales; family Ruminococcaceae; genus Huintestinicola. Next base: position 9,344 of record JAFYEQ010000314.1, on the reverse strand, counting down.
GGGACAGGACGTCTTATAGTCGCCGTAGAGGTAGAACATGACGAGGTATCCCCCGCTCTTCAGGATATCAAAGCATTTCCGATATGCTATATCCTGATCTATCCACTGTATGGCGGCAGCGGAGTATACCATATCGAAGCTGCCCGGGTCAAAGCTGTATTTTTCAAAGTCGCCGTTTATCAGTGTAAAATTCGGGTATTTGCCGTACTTTTCCCGCATCTTGGCTGACAGGGCCTCGCCCAGCTCTATGGCGGTATACTCACACCCGGTCTCAAGGGCGAAGTCGGTCGCCTGCCCTGTGCCGGGACCTATCTCGAGACATCTCTTGTCGGATGTGAGAGAGCATACTTTTACTATATAGTCGAACAGCTCCTTGCTGTAGCGTATCCTGTATCTGTCGAACCGTTCGGGTATGGTGTCAAATACGAGCCTTTTGTCCATCTATGTCTCCGATCACAGGTTTATAGATCCCTTCGCCTTTGCGACGATAGTGCGGTCGTTCCCGTATATCAGCAGATCGTTGGCATAGTACAGGTCTACCCAGCGAGCCTCGGCGATCTCGCCCTCTGCGGGCACCACATCGTAAGATCTTGCCTTTGCAAGGAAGTATACCACTACCTTCTGTGTATCCTTCTTCGGGAAATACGTCACAGTCTCCCTGAAGGTGGGATCGATAAGCACATCTATCCCTGTCTCCTCCTTGATCTCGCGCATCGCCGTGTCTATCTCGCTCTCGCCTTCTTCGGTATGTCCTTTGGGGAAGGACCAGTGACCGCTGTGTATGTGCTTTATGAGCAGTATCTCCAGATTGCCGTGATGTCGTCTGTACACCACCGCTCCGCAGGATTTCTCATACGTCATCTTATCACGCCCCTGTTGTTTACTTTTCTATCCAAAAGTACCACGGATAGTATCTCAATATATATTATATCACATTTTCACAGAAAATGCAATGGGATAAACAAAAAAGGATCCGGAATATCACAGCATGTGAGACCAGCGGTGTTTCTATACATATAGTATATCATGACATCAGGTATTATACTATATGTAAACACAGCTCATCTATCCTATACCGAGAACAGAGTGTATCCGTCGGCGAAGGGATGATCATCCCTCACTATTATACATATTGGAAATCAATATAGAAATATTACTGTTAGTTACATTATTATATGTATAATATTATCTATATTATACTTTTAGTACACTTTCCAACTGACGGATCTTTCTCTTCCGTATAGTTAGAATTTACATTTAGTATATCTATATATCATATTACTATCCGTATATTACATATAGTATATTATAAGCAAATATTTTCTATACGTATATCTACATATAGTAATATTATTATGATATCAACATTTTGTATATTACTATATGTATATTATATATTGATATTTATATATAGTATATATCATTTTCCTCCCCCGTTCCGCTGCCCGGAGCTATGTATTTTTGGTAAATTTCTCTTTACAAAGCTCCGAAGATCCCCTTTTTTTCTTGACTTTTTTGGCAAAATGTGGTATAATAGAGGATGGGCAGTTATGCCCGCAAATGTACGTTCAATGCGATATCACACCATATCGAAAGGATCTCTCATGTCCGAGTTCACTCTTGAAAATCAAAAGATAATCGAAAAAGATATCGACAAGGAGATGCGTGATTATTTCCTCGCATACTCCATGTCCGTAATAATATCCCGTGCGCTGCCCGACGTGCGCGACGGTCTCAAGCCTGTACACAGGCGCATACTCTACACCATGTTCGAGAACGGGCTCACGCCCGACAAGGAGTACCGTAAGTGCGCAGACACGGTAGGTTCCGTGCTCGGTAAGTACCATCCCCACGGCGATGCGTCCGTATACGATGCTCTGGTGCGTCTGGCTCAGGATTTCTCCATGCGCTACCCCCTGATCGACGGCCACGGCAACTTCGGCTCCCTTGACGGCGACCCTCCGGCTGCTTACCGGTATACCGAGTCCAAGATGGAGCGTCTCTCCACCGAGATGCTCACCGATATCAACAAGGACACCATTGACTTCATGCCCAACTACGACGACCGTCTGAAGGAACCGGTGGTGCTCCCGTCCCGCTTCCCGAACCTGCTGGTCAACGGGTCGGTGGGCATAGCCGTAGGTATGGCGACCAATATCCCGCCCCATAACCTGGGTGAGACCATAGATGCCGTCAAGGCTCTCATGAACGATCCCGAATGTGACCTCGACGACCTGATGGAGCATATCAAGGGCCCCGACTTCCCCACGGGCGGCATAATAATGGGCCGCAAGGGGATACGCTCCGCATACGGCACCGGCCGAGGCAAGATCACCCTGCGCGGCAGGGCCGAGATCGCAGAGCTCCACGGGCGCAACTGCATTCTCATACATGAGATCCCCTATATGGTCAACAAGAAGCGTCTCATAGAGAGGATGGCTGAGCTGGCCAAGGAGAAGCGCATAGACGGCATACACGCTGTGCGCGACGAGTCAGACAAGGATCATGCAGTACGCATAGTCATCGAGCTCAAAAAGGACGCCAACCCGAATATCGTCCTCAACAATCTCTACAAGCTCACCGACCTTCAGGCATCCGTAGGCGTCATCATGCTGGCGCTGGTGGACAACAAGCCAAAACTCATGACCCTGAAGGAGATGCTCCAGAACTATATCGACTTCCAGGTAGAGGTCATCCGCCGCCGCACTGCCTTCGACCTTGAAAAGGCAGAGGCAAGGGCGCATATACTCGAAGGTCTGCAGATCGCAGCGGACAATATCGACGAGGTCATAAAGATATGCCGCACCTCCCGCGACATTGCAGAGATACGCCAGCGCCTGATGGACAGGTTCGGGCTCAGCGAGCCCCAGGCCGAGGCCATCGCTCAGATGCGTATGTATCAGCTCTCCAATATGGAACGCCAGAAGCTGGACGATGAGCTGGAGGAGATACACGCCAAGATCGAGGACTACAAGGACATACTGGCCCGCCATGAGAGAGTAGTAGCTATCATAAGCGAGGATCTGGACGTGATCAAGAAGAAGTACGGCGACGAGCGCCGCACGGATATCGAGAACGTCAGCGGCGAGGTAGATGTGGAGGATCTGATCCCCGAGGACAACTGCGTCATCACGCTCACCGATATAGGCTATATCAAGCGCCGCTCCCTGTCGGAGTATAAGGCTCAGAAGCGCGGCGGCAAGGGCATATCCGCCCTGAAGCAGAAGGAAGAGGACTTCGTACAGGAGATGTTCGTAGCCTCCACCCATGACGATGTGCTCTTCGTGACCAACAAGGGCATAATGTACCGCCTGAGATGCTTTGAGATACCCGAGGGCAATCGTACCTCCAAGGGCACGAACATCATAAATCTCCTGCCTCTCACAGAGGGCGAGAAGATCGAGGCCATGATCCGCACCTCCGACTATGCGGACGGCACGTATCTGGTCATGGTGACACGAAAGGGCAAGATCAAGCGTACTCCTCTGAAGCTGTACGAGAACGTCCGCCGTCAGGGGCTCAGAGCCATAGGTCTGGCAGAGGATGATGAGATCGAGGGCGCAAGGCTCACCTACGGCGACAACGAGCTGATGATCGCCACACACAAGGGCATGATCATACGCATCAACGAGAACTGCATCCGTCCCATGAGCCGCACCGCAGCAGGCGTAACGGCTATGAGACTGCGCGGGGACGACTATATCGTATCCATGGCGAGAGTGCGTGAGGGCGCATCGCTCCTCACCGTCACCGAGAATGGCTACGGCAGGCGCACCGAGGTAGACAGCTACCGTCTGCAGAACCGCGGAGGATCGGGTCTCAAGAACTACTCCGTCGGCAGCAAGGTGGGCGATGTATGCGGCATAAAGATAGTCGATGCAGATGATGATATCATCATGATCGCGTCCGACGGCCTGATCATACGCATACGTGCCGAGGACATCCGCGTCATGAGCCGCTACTCCAAGGGCGTTCGTCTGATGCGCGTAAACGGTGATGACAAGGTAGTATCCTTCACCCGCACCGAGCATGATGAGGACGCTGAGATCACAGAGGTAGAGCAGACTGCCGAGGACGAGTGATAACTTAAACTGGATATCCGCTGTTACGAAACGTAACAGCGGATATTTTTTGTCCCCTCAGTCCTCCTAAACATACAAAGTATGCGGTCCAGATCTTCTATGAAAAAATATTTTATTTTTCTTGGTACTTTTCCCGTAGTCCATCGGTCAAAGGAATGTGAATGAAATACGACCGTACATCATGACAACAAGAGAGAGATACTCATGTAGATCGCGACTACAACAGCTTTCCAGATCTTATATGTACGGATCAAAGGTCGGATATGACCAAATAAAAGGAGTTATTATAAAGTTCACTAAGATAATGGCAGCAGCAAATAAGGAAACAAAACCAAAGGAGGAAACATATATGGCACTTACAGCATTTTTGATCTGCGTAGCGGTCGGACTTTCAGCCGGTCTTATGAAAAGCATATCTGAAAGCATGACCGAATAACTGACAGCTGAAGAATACAGCTGGGGAAAAGTTTCCAAGACCGTAGATGGATCCTGGGCAAAGGTAGACGTTGTTTGTGTGACCGTATGTGGTAGTAATAATAGATACTTTCTCAGAGGCAATGAAGTCTTGAGGGAAGAAGTATTTGAATATGTAGCAAATAAGCGCGGTACGACATATGATGGATATAGAGTCTCAGGATGAGGATGAAGAGGAACATCTCTTAAGAAAGTGACCGACGACACACACGATAAATACATCCCCAAAAACAACATGCCACAGTATCACCGATACTGTGGCATGTGTATACTATTACTTATACCTTACTTGAGCACGCAGAAAAGTATACCGCCTGTGTAGTTGGGAGTTGAGAAGTTTACCTGCTCTTTTCTCTCATCGGTGACGGTTATACCTGCGCCGGCGAAGTCATAGTTCCCGTTCCATACGGAGGGTATGATATCGCCGAAGGACATGGTAGTCACCTCGAGACCGTAGCCATACTCCTTGCAGAAACCGATGGCAAGCTCTATGTCGATACCTACCAGCTGGTCGTTCCTGAAGTAGTCGAAGGGAGCATAGTCGCCTTCTGTAGCGAACTTGAGCGTACCGTTGTTTGCAGGGAACTTGGTATAGTCCTCTACCACCTTTACGGAATCATCTGCGCCCAGCCACTTGTCTATGAGCTTCTGCATATCGCCGTTGCTCTCCAGCTTTGCGATATACTCATTGAACTGGCCGAGGAGCACATCGCCCTTATCGGTCTTGGGGAAGGCGAACGCGAAGTCGCCGGGATCTACTGCCTCATTGATGTAGGTCAGAGCGCTGTCCTTGTTGCAGAGCTCCTTCACAACAGGGTCATCTGCGGGGAACGCAGCTATCTCGCCCTTCTTCAGAGCATCCACAAGGAAGGTATAGTTGCGGTACTGGCTGACGATAGCATCGGGGATATTCTCAGTTACAGTATCGCCCATACTGGTACCTGCCTGTACTCCGATAGTATGGCCCTTAAGGTCTGCTACCCTGGTAAACGTCTCCTTCTGAGCAGCCTGATCACCGCCATTTGAGTTGCCGGCGGGGGAAGCTGTGCTGCCGGAGCATGCAGTCACACCTAATGCTGCGGTCATCAGGAGCGCCATAAGTGTTTTTTTCATGACCTCACCTCATTGTCTGATGATATCGATCACCGCCGCTCGATATGGAACGGCGCAAAGATCTTACGTACATTTTAATACATTTTCGATGAAATGTCAATAGTATCAAGAAAATTTTCTATTCTTGCAGGATATCATCGTTATATATCGTCCCAGTGATCCAGAGCAGCTCCTACTATATCCATGTCATCAGACAGGGCAAGATCCACGAAAAGCTTCTCTGTTTCCTCGTCATGCATATCCGACAGCGCTCTCATAGCACTTATCACGATACGCTTCGTATATGGACATATCTTTTGCCGGGCAAGCGATGATGCCACATCACGCAGCTTACAGTCCCTCTTCATCTCCAGATAACACAGCACAGCACATGCGGTGATCTCTCTTTCGTCCGCATCTTCTATACCGTCTATACTGCGAAGTATCTCTTCCGCTGTATCCTCACATATCCGATCTGCCCCGGAAAGACATATATCCGCATACCTGCTTGCGTTTGGATAATATCTCACAGAAGATGTATATACCTTTTCCCATTTCCTTGTCCTGTACCTGCTGTCAGTCATACAAGGAGCGGTACCGGTCTTTTCAAGGGAGATCTTTCGGGCTTTGATACGCCCGAACAGTTCTGTATACTTGTCTTTTACATCATCGGGGAGCGATATATCATCACAAAAGACTATCTTCTGCTCTTTTTCATAGTCTCCGAACCAAAGTATCTTCCGGTCTGTACGGTGATCATACCATGCATAGCAGGGAGATATCACTATAGTATCCAGAGGCTCATGCAGTCTGGCAGCCGCACATGCCTTATGATGACCGTCAAGAAGAGCGCTCATATTGCCCAGCTCACACAGGGCGATGGCACGGGGATGTATCCCCTGTCTGAACATCTCTTCGTATACATCCACACGACTCTCATCATATCTGTCCGGGGACTGTGTCGGGTAAATGAAACGTCCCTCCAGATCTGCAACGGCAAGCCATCCGTCACCGTAATACTGGTCGCAGAAGGCACTGTATACCGTCATCTCCGGAGGAACGTCCCAAAAGAAACGTCCGTCGCCATCCGTAGGGAACACCTGTCTGTCGCTTATCATATACAGACCTGTTTCCAGCAGCCCCAGCAGGGGAGATATGGTCTCTATAGACTTCTCAAGGCTCTCATATCCTTTGTTGATGCCATCGGATACAGCCCTTATCTCCTCTGATGATATCTCTCCTCTACCGTAGCCGGCTGCCAGCATCCCCCCACAAGTGGGACATTCACTGGAACGGCACCTCACAAGAGGAAGACCGTTCAGCATGAGAGCACTCTCCGTGATCAGCTCTTCATCGCAGTTATTGTACACCATACGAAGAGAGCCTCGTCCGTGTGATACGGCAACTATGATATCCTTATCGGAGATACGCTCGACATATGTTATCCCGGGAAATGTCTCCCGTGACATCAGTCTATCTCTATCTTACCGTAGAGACCGCCTGTGAGGAGCTGATCCTCGGGCTTGGGCTTCTTGTAGTCCTTCTCGAAGGAGGTCTTCATCAGATCCATCGAGCGGGGCTCGCGTCTGCGTTCACGGCGCTCGCCTCTGTCGCGGCGGTCACCGCGGTCGCCGCGGCCGTCACGCCTGCGGTCGGGCCTTCTGCCGCCCTCGGAGGATATGACTACCTTACGATAGGGCTCCTCGCCTACGCTCTTGGAGGTAACGCCCTCGATCTCGCTGACCTGAGCGTGTATTATACGTCTCTCATAGGGGTTCATGGGCTCGAGGGTGATGGATCTGCCTGTGCGAAGTACGCTGCGGGAGATCTTATGAGCAAGATCCTCGAGGATCTTCTTGCGCTTCTCGCGGTAGCCGCAGGAATCGAGGGTGATGCGATAATATTCTCTGTCGCCTCTGTTGGCTGCCATGCTGGTCAGGTACTGGAGAGCATCCAGAGTCTCGCCTCTGCGCCCGATAACAGCGCCGGTGGTGTCGCCCTTGATCTCGATGGTGACGCCCTCTTCGCCCTCTACGGCCTCCAGCTCGTTCTCTATATCCATAGCATCGAGCACGGATCTGAGATATTCTACTGCTATCTCGGTCTTGCTGGGATCGTACTCTGCATCTACTACAGCATCAGCCTTGCCTATGCCGAGTATGCCCTTCTTGCCGGGATCTACTACGGTGAAGGTGATCTTCTCCTCAGCTACTCCGAATTCCTTTGCGGCAAGTGCTCTTGCCTCTTCCAATGTTTCTGCCGTAAACTGCTTTTTCACTCTTTATGCTCCTCTCATACCGGTCCTTCATCGTCGAGATCGTCACCGTACTTTTCTGCCTGTCTGCGGCGAGCCTCAGCGATTATCTTCTTTTCGTATTCCTTCATCTTGGCGTTGGAAAGCTTGTTCCCGTCATCATCTACGGGCTTGCTCTCCGTGGTCTGCTGCTGGTTCTGACGCATCTGCTCCTGCATCATCTCGTTGTACTTCTGCATCAGACCGCTGCGCTTCTTGGTCTTGTTCTTTGCCTTGTCCTTCTCTATGAGCTTCTGTACATACTCGGGAGTATATATCTTATTGAGCACCACCATCTGTACCAGACCCACCAGAGATGAGCATATCCAGTAGAATCCGAGACCAGCGGCAAAGCCGAAGCCGATCCATACGGACATAAGGGGCATAGCATAGAGCATAGCGTTCATGCTGCCCATGGCCTGGGATGCGTCGGGATTTAGCTTCTTCTGCTTGGCTGTACTGTATATAGTAGTGAAGAGCTGGAGAAGTCCCGCGATGACGGGTATAAGTATCAGCCCCACGTTCTGCGCGGAGAAGGTGAAGCCGCCCTCTATGACAGACTTGGGTATGATGCCCAGATCTATGAACCCGAACAGCTTGTTGTGGAAGCCCATGACCTGATCCATGACAGACTGTGTTACGCCTGCGTCCAGATAGGTCTGCATATTTGCAGGGTTCTGCATGGCGCTCACTATATACAGCTCGGGTCTGGAGTTGAAGGCATTGTTGCCCTCGAAGAACTGCGCGGTGGTGTTCTTCAGCAGCTCTATCTCCGTAGCGGAGAGCCTGAGTATATGTGTCAGAGGCTTGTAGATAACGTCGAACACACCGTACAGGAACACCAGCTGCAGCACCATAGGCAGACAGGATGCCATCGGGTTTATGTTCTCTTCGGAATACAGCTTCATCTGCTCTTCCTGCAGCTTCTGCTGATTGTTTGCGTATTTCTTCTTCAGCTGCTCAAGCTTGGGATTTATGGCGGACATAGCAGCCGTGGACTTCTGCTGGTTCACGGAAAGAGGGAACAGCAGCAGCCTTATGAGTACGGTGAATATCAGTATGGCTATACCATAGTTGTTCACCAGATGATATATCCCCCACATCAGCCACCCAAGGGGATAACCTATTAGCTTTGAGATATCGCTTCTTCCTTTCTTTATGTCGTTGTGATATGATGGATATATAAATAGTATACTACATGTAATATACACATAAGATCATACTATTTGATATAATGACCTGAATATGCTATGATATTATACTATATGTAATATCCTATCAAAAATATACACTTACTATTTCTTTTCGTTGTTCCTGAAGCTCAGGACGAACCTGTCGGGAACGTAGTCTACGCCGCCCTTTGCCAGAGGATTGCACCGAAGGAGCCGCCAGCTCCCCAGCAC
>JAFYEQ010000034.1 GCA_017544185.1 Oscillospiraceae bacterium | reverse complement strand
GGACGACCAGATGCCCCGTAAAGGCCAGCATCATGCCGTACCATATCCCGTACAGCACGTTACAGGGGAAATAGTATGCGGCAAGGCTGAGGCCTCCGAAGAAGAATATCAGCTGCTCGTATACCGCTATGGTGAAGCCTTCGTAGGTGAACTGTCTGTATGCATTGGACAGTATGGGATGCTTCTCAAAGATCTCCGGGTTTGTCCTGAAGAACCAGCCGAAGCCGATGAGCTCCTCCATATCGTGGAAGAGATAGATGATGGGCAGAAGAAGGATATAGTCTTTCATAATACGCTCCTTTTTTGTGTGACACACTTGTATCTTTTATGGATATATGATATAATATATCACAGCGAATGTCAATACATAACGCGAAAGATACACGATCTTACGGATATGTGTCACTTTGGAGGATACTATGACAGAGACGAAGAACCCGTCTGCGGTACGCTCGCAGACGGAGATAACGGCAGCGCTACTGGCGCTGATGGAGAAGCATCGCTACGAGGAGATCACCGTCAAGCAGATCATACTCGAGGCGAGGCTGGCGAGGAAGACGTTCTACCGCAACTTCACGTCAAAGGATGACGTGCTGCGTTCGCTGATAAGGCGCACGCTGAACGAATACTTCGACATAGTCAACAATGCGGAAGGGGATATGTTGACGACGGTATTCTCCTACGCGGACAGGAACAGGGAGCTGCTGCGGCTGCTGGAGAGGAACGATATGCTGCACACGGTGCTACGGTGCACCAATGAGTATCTTCCCATGTTCAGGAGCAGCAGGCTGTCGGAGCTGAACCCGTCCGTACCGCTCTTTGAGGGGCTCGACGCCGACTATCTTCTGGCGCTCAACATCGGCGCGGTATGGAACGTGATAGCCCTGTGGGTACACAATGGCATGAAGGACGATCCGGAGGAGATAAGACGGGAGATAGAGGTGTATATTGGGAGGATGGAGCGTACAAGGATATGAAAGGAAATACATACAGTACAAGAAATGACGATCTGGGCCCCACATCCCCCAACATCCTTCCACGAAGGAAGGCGCTACTGTTGTATCTCGCGGGGGCGCTCGGACAGATACTGGCAGTATGTGTCATAGTATTTATCCTGCGGAGGTGCGGCGTTACAGTAGACTATACCTCTGCGGCGGGGCTCATAGCCGTCGGTATCGGCGGGACATCGTCTGCGCTATGGGGCGCTGTGATGACGGTGAGATACAAGGGATATGCGCCGATAAGGATAGTCAGTGACTTCTTTGACGTGAGACAGAGGTACAGCTCGTATCTGCTGGTGCTGATGTTATTGCTGCTGGACTTTTTCTCGCTTTTCTTTGGTGGAAGTATCGGTATAAATGCGTGGTATGTACCGGCGATACTGTTCCTGAAGGCGCTGCTGTTCGGCGGTATCGAGGAGATAGGCTGGAGATATTTTTTCCAGCCGGTGATGCAGGAAAAGAGGGGATATATCGTATCGACGCTGATCACGTTCCTGTGCTGGGGGATATGGCATCTCGCATTCTTCTATATCGATGGTACGCTGTCTGTGATGGGCATATCCGATGCGGCTTCGTTCTTGGTCGGACTGTTTGTCAACTGCTTTATACTGTCGGCGATGTATATCAGGACAAGGAGCCTTTGGATATGCGTGATGACACACGCGCTGATAAATGTGCTGTCACAGATCACTGCGGGCGGCAACGGATATGTGCGCGGTGTATGCTGTATCGTGATCATCGTTATCGCAGTATCACTGTCGAAAAAGGATGATACGTCGGTCGAGGGAACACATCGGGACGAACGATAAGGAGGACATATGGGATATATACTTGAGCTCAGAAAAGTACTGGGCAGCAGACCGCTGATCATGGCGGGGGCCGGGGCTATACTGATAAACGACAGGGATGAGATACTGCTCCAGAAGCGCAAAGACAACAGATACTGGGACTATCCCGCCGGATCCATGGAGCTGGGCGAGAGCTTCGAGGAGTGTGCCCGCAGGGAGGTATATGAAGAGACGGGTCTGATGTGTGGTGAGCTGCAGTATCTCACGGCTCTGTCGGGGAAGGACACGTTCTACGAGTACCCCAACGGGGATCAGGTGTATCTTGCGGGGATGCTGTACATATGTCGGGAATATACGGGGGATATGAGGATACAGGAGGAAGAGGTCATCACGCAGGAGTTCTTCCCGATAGATGCATTGCCCGACGGGATAGTCCCTCATAAAGAGGATATATTCGAAAAGCTGAGAGCGTATCTTCGAGGCTGAGGATCATTTTTGTGTAGGATATTGACTTTTATATTTTTACATGTTATAATAACGTAAAAGGAGGTCGAGCTATATGTGTATAAGTTCTTTGAAGAGCAAACTAGCAAAGGGCGCTGTCGACAAGGCTTTAGAAGTCGCTTCTAAGCTCCCTGTCATGGAAAATGTAAAAAACCTTTGGGATGATCTGTCCGATTAGGACAAGGATAAGATCATAAATAACATCGTGCTGTATCTCAAAAAAGGCGCAGCTGCCGTGGTGACGCTTTCCAAGGGTATCCTTTCCGCTGAAACAGCTTCGATACCGTTAGTCGCTGTTCCGGTCGTAGCGAGCATAAGCGGGGTATATATAGCCAGATCGTTCGATAAGTATATGTCGTCCTACGCTCAAAGATCGATAGGATATTTGAGTATCTGGATAATGAGAAAAAGGCTAAGCTGGTCGCGATAGAAAAGTCTTTGGATGATACCGTAGACTTATTTCATTCCTTCAATCAAAAACAGATAGATGCCCGTCTGAACGACAACACGTCAAGTATAAGGGAACTCGGTCAATTGCTCGAATCGTATAAGCTGCAGCTAAGATCTATAATGGAGCATCCTACAAAGGAAGCCGATACTACCACTTATTCATACCTGATCTCCATAGAAAAAGCTATATACCTGTACTGTATAGCACATATGTTGGACGTGTGCCTGTCCGGGAACAAAGAAATGATAGGCAAATACAGTGAGAAACTGGATGCTTATATACGTGGATATTATGATGAAGTGCACGATATCGTATCCAAGATATATGAGGGCTCGAAGAATTACTTTGACAGTCGCCGGGTGCCCGGGTCGATAAAGAAGGACCACTATCATCCCGATAAAGACTATCAGGAATATTTGAACGCTTTTGATCAGTCTACCTACATCAGATACCTGGAAGGATCTAATGACACCTACAAACAACTGACTGCGCCTGTCAAGGTATACATATCTCAGGATAATGTATATGTAGTCGAAGATGTGAAATGATCATACAAAGACGCATTCGCTGTGAGTGCGTCTTTATCATTTATGATGCCGTCGCCACAGCCGACAACAAGAGTTACCGAGCCGAGAATAAGCCCGACCGCAGGAAAATATCTGCGAAATGGCTGTCGGCACTGCCGACGCTGTGTAAGGACAGATGTGCATAGATAAACAAAAGTTACCGAGCCGAGAATAAGCCCGACTGCGGAATAATACCTGCGATATGGCCGCCGGCCCTGCCGGCGCAACAGGGGGTTGCTTGACATATGAGCCAGGATCTGGTATGATATAGTCAAAGGAGGGATACTCTATGGAAACTAAGGATATGATCTATGAGCTCCGTACAAAGATGGGACTGTCACAGGATGCGCTGGCTTCAAAGGTGTTCGTTACACGTCAGGCCGTATCACGCTGGGAGAACGGTGATACGGTACCTAATACGGATACTCTCAAGCTCCTGTCGAACCTGTTCGATGTGTCGATCAACACTATACTGGGATCTCCGAGACAGCTCTACTGTCAGTGCTGTGGTATGCCGCTGGAGGACAGCATGATCAGCAGGGAAAGAGACGGCAGCATGAATGAGGACTACTGCAAATGGTGCTACGCCGACGGACAGTATATGTACAGCGATATGGACGACCTCATCGAGGTATGCGTCAAGAACATGGTGGACGAGAAGCATACCGAGGACGAGGTGAGGGTGTACCTGAAGGATATGCTGCCTCAGCTGGACTACTGGAAGCGCTACAAGGAGCTGGGCGGCGACAGCGCCTTCGAGGAGTTCAAGGAGAAGCTGATCGGGGAGATCAACGCACTGGGCATCGAGGGTATGCCTAAAGTGGAAAAGCTCAATGCACTGGTGGGCAGCTATATAGATCTGCCGTACAGACTTCCCAACGGGTCGGTCGTCAGGTTCTTAGACGGCAATACCACGTATCTGGGGACACAGCTGGAATGTGAGTTCGGCGGAGACAGATGCTTCGGCGTGGCTGCGAATATGGACTTCATACTGGTGTGTACCTACGGTGAGAACGGGTCGGATCCCGAGCTGGTCCTGTATAAGAAGAGATGATCATAGGACCTGTCGGGATGATCCCGACAGGTCTCTTTCTTATATAGATCGGTATCGGCTATAATGAGCTATAGAAAAGAACTATTTGACAAATACCACTCTATAGGTTATAATAGGAACATCAAATAACGAAGGAGATAACCACCATGTTCATGTGCTGCTGTTTTTGTCTGCAAAATAGAATAAACAGATAAAAACGGCATATCCATCGGTGTGTATTTGTATATATCAGAGGAGAATGCTGCATGCATTCTCTTTTTGTTTTTGGAGGAGCTATGGTAGACAACAGAGAGAGCATAACGGCAAAGCTGTGCGCCTTTGCCCGTGCTTATCATTCCAACTTCGAGCCCGACAAGCTGTTCGACGATCATCTGTCATTCGACTTGATGGGCAAGGAGGAATACGAGGAGACAAGGGCGTTCATACTGGAGAACTATACCAAGGAGATGGATCTGAGAGAGTTCCTGTATGAGTACTTCGCGCCGATACCTCTGGCAAGGGAGAGGTTCACAGAGGAGCATCTGAAGCGCTTCGCCACGGAGCCGTGTCAGTACGTGATATGTGGTGCGGGTGCTGATACGTTCTCGTTCAGGAACGACAATGAGGATATAGAGGTATTCGAGGTCGATCATCCGGACACGCAAAGGTACAAGCTGGAAAGAGTGCGCTCCCTTGAATGGATCATACCGAAGAACGTACACTTCGTGCCTGTGGATCTGAACGTGGAGACTATGATACTGGGGCTCACGGAGGCGGGCTTCGATCCGGGGAAGAAGACGTTCTTTACAATACTCGGGGTCAGCTACTACCTTACGCTGCCAGTATTCACAGAGACGCTGAGGCAGATCGCGGAGCTGTCAGCCAACGGGAGCCTGCTGGTATTCGACTTCCCACTGAGCGGTACGGGGTACCCTGACAGGGTCCAGCATCTGGAGCAGATCACCGCAGATCTGGGTGAGAAGATGACAGGCGGGTTCAGCTATAACGATGTGTCCCGTGCACTGTACTCTCTGGGCTTCCAGATAGATACGTACCTGTCGGCCGATAGAGTGCAGAAGGCGTATTTTGACGGACGTAAGGACAATATGCGGGCCTTCGAGAATGTATCGCTGCTGTCGGCTACGTATACCAGTGGATATGTGTTCGAGTGATAGGATCAGTCTATATCAAGCGATATAGATCATATATTTGACATATATAGAAAAAAGGTATATAATGGTATAGAAGATATGATATGCAGAGCATATCGACAGGAAATGAGGTCTCGGTATGACATTACAGCAGATAAAATATGCGCTTGCCATCGCAGAGGCAGGTTCGCTCAATAAGGCGGCAGAGGTGCTGTACATCTCACAGCCGTCGCTGTCGAGCGCTGTCAAGGAGCTCGAGAGCGATACGGGCATAACTATATTCACACGCAACAGCCGAGGGGTAGTACCCACACCTGAGGGCGAGGAGTTCCTGAGCTATGCTCGACAGGTATACCAGCAGTATGAACTGCTGACCGACAAGTACACGGGCAAGGGCAGGCGCAAGAGAAGGTTCGGCGTATCTACACAGCATTATTCCTTCGCGGTGGATGCATTCGTCAGGACGGTCAAGGACTACGATACCCTTGATTTCGAGTTCGTTCTCCGTGAGACGAAGACCATGGATGTGATCACGGACGTGGGCTCATCCAAGAGCGAGATAGGCATCATATTCAAGAGCGCCTACAACGAGAAGGTCATAGACAAGATGCTCAAGGTGAACGACCTGGAGTTCGTATCGCTGATCAAGTGTAGAGCGTATGTATACATCCACAGGACCCATCCGCTGGCGCAGCGGGAGAGCATATCCTTCGATGAGCTGCTTGAGTACCCATGCCTGGTATTCGAGCAGGGCGACAGTATCCCCGGATTCTTCGCGGAGGAGATACTGTCGGACAAGGAGTATCCCAGACTTATACGCACCACAGACAGAGCCACCAATCTCAACCTTATGATCGGGCTCAACGCGTTCACGCTCTGTTCGGGCATAGTCAGTGAGGAGCTCAACGGCAGCGATTACGCTATGATCCCCTTCAGAGAGGACGACGAGAACCACAATGTGGTGATGGACATAGGCTATATAACGAAAAAGCAGACCGTAAGGAGCGATATCGCGGAAAAGTATATCGCATATATCAAGGGCTTCCTTGCAGATGTGAAGGATCCCGAACTGAATGAGGTATGAACATGAGCTATAATAATATAGATACCGCACTGATACACGGCGGTATATCCATAGACGAACGCACAGGAGCAGTCAATATCCCCATATACCAGACATCCACATATAAGCAGGACGGCCTTGGGAAGATGAGGGGATATGAATACAGCCGTACAGGGAATCCCACCAGAGAAGCGCTGGAGAGCCTTATCGCAGAACTGGAAGGCGGAAAGGACAAGGCGTGGGGATTTGCGTTCGGCTCCGGCATGGCGGCTACTACAGCAGTACTGAGCCTGTTTCACAGCGGCGACAGGATACTCATATCCAGCAATGTATACGGCGGCACCTTCAGAGTGCTGGACAAGGTGTTCGACCATTTCGGCTTTACCTACAGGATCTCCGATACTGACGATCCCGAAGCATTTGAGAAGGAGATCACGGATGACGTGAAGGCAGTGATCATAGAGAGCCCTGCCAATCCGCTCATGACGGTGACCGATATCGCCAAGATATCTCGGATAGCTCACGCACATGGCATAACGGTGATCGTGGACAATACCTTCATGACACCGTACTTACAGCGGCCGCTGGAGCTGGGGGCGGATATAGTCGTACATTCGGCTACGAAGTACCTTGGCGGTCATTCCGACGTGGTAGCAGGTCTTGCGGTGGTGAAGGACGAGGACACCGCAAAGAAGCTGGCATTCATACAGAACTCCACAGGAGGAGTGCTGCCGCCCTTCGATTCGTTCCTGCTGATACGCGGCATAAAAACGCTGGGGGTAAGGCTCGACAGACATACCCAAAATGTACAGAGAGCGGCTGAGTTCCTGAAGGGACGAGAGGGCGTATCACGGGTATACTATCCCGGTCTGAAGGACGATCCCGGGTATGAGGTCAATAAGCGTCAGGCAAAGAACGGCGGCGCGATGATATCCTTCGAATTAGATGAGGGGTATGATATAGATAAGTTCTTTGAGAGCCTGGAGCTGGTGATGCTGGCGGAGAGCCTTGGCGGCGTAGAGAGCCTGGTATGCCATCCTTCTACCATGACCCATGCATCCATACCTCAGGAGATACGTGAGAAGGTGGGCATCACCGAGAGGCTGATAAGACTGTCGGTAGGTATCGAGGATATAGAAGACATCATAGCAGACATAGACCGCGCGATCGAGAAAGCGAGGACAGTATGAGCGTATACGGATCCATGCAGGAGCTGATAGGAAATACACCTCTTGTGAGACTTAGGACGGATATACCAGATGACGTGCGTCTGTACGCAAAGCTGGAGCTGTACAACCCATCGGGCAGCGTGAAGGACAGGACAGGTCTGTATATGATACGTGACGCCGAGGAGCGCGGTATACTCAAAAAGGGCGGTACCATCGTAGTAGGTACCGCAGGGAACACAGGTCTTGGCATAGCGTTCGCGGCCCTCGGAAGAGGGTACAGGCTCATATTCGTGGTACCTACGAAGTTCTCTGCAGAGAAGCAGTCGCTCCTCAGAGCTCTCGGTGCAGAGGTGATAAACACGCCGCGTGAAGAGGGGATGCTGGGCGCTGAGCGCAAGGCGGAGGAGCTCACCGAACAGATAGAGGGGGCCGTCAGTCTCGACCAGTTCAAGAACGCAGCTAATCCTTTGGCGCACTATGAGACCACGGGCAAAGAGATATGGGACGATCTTGGGGCTGATATCAGCTATATAGTAGCGGGTGCCGGCAGCGGCGGTACGGTCAGCGGCATACTCCGCTATATAAAAGAAAGAGCTCCTCATGTGAAGGGCATACTCGCAGATCCCGATGGGAGCACCATGGGCGGCGGAGAGCATCACGACTATAATATCGAGGGCATAGGCAACGATTTTATAGCCGATACCATGGATATGTCTCTGATAGATGACGTGATAAAGGTAAATGACGATGAGGCGTTCTCACATTCAAGGCTGTTGGCACGTCGGGAGGGCATATTCGCCGGATCGTCCTCGGGTGCTGCGTATGCGGCTTCCATAAAGCTGATAAAGAGCGGCGCGAAGGGTACTATCGTAACGGTGTTCCCGGACAGGGGAGACAGATACTTCAGCACGGGATTGTATGAGTGATGTAAAACGAACGGCGGGGATCATCCTCGCCGTTTAAGATCATTGACAAATATATGTTTTTATGGTATCATGTTATGGTAACATCACGATCTGTCGGAGGTATCTATGGCAAAGGTATATATCATGTGCGGAAAGATCTGCAGCGGAAAGAGCACCTATTCACGGAAGCTCAGGGATGAGCACAGAGCTGTCATACTCTCGGTGGATGAGATCACGCTCGCACTGTTCGGACAGGATGCAGGGGATAAGCTGGACTATTATGTGGAGCGGACGGAGGAGTATCTGTACGCTAAGTCACTTGAGATAGTGAGTACGGGTATAGACGTGGTTCTCGACTGGGGCTTCTGGAAAAGATCCGAGCGTGAGTATGCGAGGGACTTCTACAGCCGGAACGGTATAGTATGTGAGTTCCACTACATCGACATAGATCCGGATGAATGGAGAAGACGTATAGCTGTCAGGAACGAAGCTGTGCTGGATCATAAGTCGGACGCATACTATGTAGACGACGGTCTCGCTGCAAAATTCGAGGCTATATTCGAAAAGCCCGACAGGGACGAGATAGACGTATGGGTGGACGCCCGAGACTAGACTGATGTCTCTGACTTTGCAAGATAGGTCTTAAGATCCTCGGTCATCTTCTCGGCAGTCCTCAGATCCAGATACCACTGTATGATATGCACCGCGATGAATATTATCACGACGCTCACAGATATGCCCGCGGCTACCTTTGCGTCGAAGCCGCTGTCGCCCATGATGAAGGCGAGCATGATAGCGATGATCAGTACCAGCTGTATCGTCTTGCGTATGATCACCTGCTTTATGGTGAGCTCTTTCTTTGAGAACATTACGAGATGGGGTATACAGCTCAGTGCGGCGTTCAGCGGAGGATAGATGAACACCTCATATCCGAAGCGCTGCTCGGGCCTGTATATCGTGCCCAGCACGAACATGGCGATATTTATCAGAGCAGTGATGATAAAAAAGCTGCTCAGAGACTCTTTGATATGCTCTCTCATGTTTATCCTTTCAGTTTTTCCTTGAAGTCGGGGACGTACTTGCGCGAGATCATGACCTCTTCACCGTTGGTGAGACGGCACAGGAACCGTCCGTTGAGGGCAGGCCGTATGGCTACGACCTTCATAAGATCCACTATGACTGACTTCGATATGCGCACGAAGCTACGTGAGGACAGTATCCCTTCGAACTCACACAGTCTCCTTCGCGACTCATAGCAGTCCTTCTCGAGATATATGAAGGTCCTGTCGTCGACGGACTCGATATAGAAGATATCTGTCAGAGGTATCTGGTACTGTATATCTTCCTTCGTCCCGTCGACTGTACCTTGTCTCGAACGCAGGAAACGCACTATCTCGTTTATGCGTTCATCGGTCTTGTGACAGCCGATCTCTATATACTCCTGTTCATCGCTGCCGATCTTTCTGATCTTTATCTCCATTATCAATAGCTCTCTTGTACGGCGAAGGTGCCGCTGTCTTTCAGGTAAGCGTCGAAGAAGCTGAGGACCAACGCATTGGTCTTGTCTATGCATTCCTCGGGGTCGATGCTGCCTGTCCCCAGGCCCTTGGCCAGGAACGGGGAGAACAAGGGCAGGTCGGTATAGTTCATATGCTTTGTGCCTTTGATATAGGTATCATAGCCGCATACGGCATTGTCAAGTATCACGTTGTTGGAATAAGTATCGCCCATCTCTCTGAGCTCTTTGCGGCTATTATGGTGATCCTCATTGTCGATGTTCAGCAGGGGAACGGGATAGGGCTCATCGTTTACGACGATCCTGCCGTTGTCGATGCCTGTCTCTTCTCCGAGCATAGTGCCATCAAGATCTATCACTGCGGAGATATCGCCGCGTCTGCCGACTGTGACTGCTGTAGCTCCGCCCATGGAGTGACCCATGAGGCCTATCTTTGTGGTATCCGTCATAGCCATGACAGTGCCGATCTTGTCCTGTGCGTCGCCTTCAAAATACCAGCTGCTGTCGAACGTATGGTCGTCAGCGGCTTTTTTCAGCGTATCTATCACGAAGGACATATCCGCTGTGCGAAGCTCCATCCATGCCTGCTCTACTTCAAAGGCAGCTGCTTCATCGTACTCTGCCGAGTCATCGCTGCCGTAGGTCATAGCAGTTTGCATGAATCCGTTATCGACGATGATAGTTTTGCCCGATGTATCCTTGGTATACATGGCATGATAGGGATGATCCAGGCTCGCTACCACATAGCCGTTGCTGGCGAGCTCCATATACGTGGAGGTATTGCTCTGATACCAGCCAAAGGCACCGTGACTGAATATCACCAGGGGGAGAGATCCATTGTCGATAGATACGGCATCCGAAGGATAGAAGAAATGTACGGGTACCTCTCTGTATGAGCCGTCATCCTCAAAGGTCTCTGTGCGAGAGCTGTCGATCAGTATCGCATCTGCCTGTGCTACTTCGTGAGCGCCTGTGACAGGTCTGCCGGTATAGTCTTTGAATATGAATGCAGGAATCAGCGCAAAGAATAGGAGCATCATGTGAGTGAGAGCACCGATGACCACAGAGGGCATCTTCTTATGCTTCTCGTTCTTCCTGTTGATCAGAAAGCTCACAGCCGCTGCTGCGAGGCGTACGATCAGCATGAGCACGAGCCCTCTGAAGCGGAAGGACAGGTCGATATGGGGGAACAGCAGCATCAGGAGATATATCCCGATCTCAGCTGCATCCACAGCAAGACGGCGCTTGCTGTGACCTGCCTTGGTCAGTCCCTTGGCATCTGTCGTGTCACCTATCACGAGTGCTGTCTCTGTTGCGATCATCATTATCATAAGGATCATAGTCATATGTATGCACACCTTTCGTATCTGTTTGAAGGTATCATACTACATAATGTTCCCAAATGCAATAGGTCAGCCGCCCAAATGCATAATAGGGCGCCAAGATGCACAGATCTTACACTATCTTTACCACGAGGACGGCGGAGAAACAGCCGTCCTTTGTCTGTGCATATACATCCCCGCCCATTTTGGTCATGAGCTGTCTGCAT
>JAFYEQ010000313.1 GCA_017544185.1 Oscillospiraceae bacterium | reverse complement strand
TCATATCGGTGAGCAGCGGGTAGTCCCGGTATACTTTTACCTTCTTATCTACCTGCTTGGCGCATGTGGCGATCTGATATATCAGAGCGGCGGTACACAGCGCAAGGAATATACAAGCAGACTTCCTCATCATGACCTCGCTTTCATCACGCACATGAGCTCCGCGATGATCTCGTTGGACACCAGCATGCCCGCGGTAGTGAGAGCCATGCGCCCGCCGCATATGGTCATAAGACCGCGGGAGGCGAATACCCCCGCCCTGTCAAGGAGCGCTGTATCCTCCGTTTCGTACCCCTCGGACAGCCTGAGAGCCAGCATCATGCGCTCCTCTTCGCTGCAGGCGGCATCGTCATCCGTGATGCATACCTGTACGGGAGAGCTCATGAACAGCTCCGTATCCGACGGCACATGGGAGCGCACGCCGCCTGTGCATGAATAGGCCGCAGGGCCTATGCCGATATACTCGCCGCACCGCCAGTAGTTCAGGTTGTGCCTGCACTCATGCCCGGGGAGGGCGAAGTTGGATATCTCATAGTGCCGATACCCGTGATGTATGAGGGTATCCGCCGTGAGCTCGTACATATCCGCGGTCATGTCCTCGTCTATGCAGTCTAAGAGATCTTTGCGCCGCGACAGGGGAGTGCCGTCCTCCACCTTCAGCATATACGCGGATATATGTGTCAGCGGCAGGGACAGCAAAGTGTCCAGCGTGGATCTCAGCTTCGTCTCGTCGGAGCGGGGGAGCCCCAGCATGATATCGGCGGATATATCGTCAAAATACCGCGACGCCGTGTCTATGGCGCGTACCGCCGTGTCGGCGTCGTGTATCCTTCCCAGCATCCTCAGCTCCTCGTCATCAAATGACTGGACACCGAAGGATATGCGGCCGATCCCCGCGTCCCTGTACCCTGCAAGGGATGCGGCGTCTACCGTCTCGGGGTTGGCTTCCATGGTGATCTCGGCGCCGACAGATATATCGGCAGCCGACAGTATGTCCCCGATCTGACGCGGGGACATGAGTGACGGTGTGCCGCCGCCAAAGAACACTGTGTCGTACCGTCTGCCGTATGCCTTGATATTGCGTATCACCGCGTCGACGTACCCGTCGGGCACCCTGCGGGGCATGGAATAGAAGTCGCAGTATATGCACTTCTGACGGCAGAAGGGGATATGTATATATAGTCCGAGCATTATATAGGAGTTATGGGAGCGTTGAGAGTGGAGAGTTGAGATAACGGGGTATATTTTTATATCGGATATCTGTCAGATCTGAGGTCATGCTATGAAAAGATGATCTCTCCAATGTGCGGCTCCTGCAGCATCTCAACTCTCAACTCTTCTATCTCAACTCTGATCGTATCATCCGTCGAGCTTGAGGACGGCCATGAAGGCTTCCTGGGGCACTTCCACAGAGCCCAGCTGCCTCATGCGCTTCTTGCCTTCCTTCTGCTTCTCCAGCAGCTTCTTCTTACGGGTGATATCACCGCCGTAGCACTTGGCGAGCACGTCCTTGCGCATGGCCTTGACGGTCTCGCGGGCGATGATCTTGCTGCCGATGGCAGCCTGTATGGGCACCTCGAAGAGCTGGCGGGGGATATTGTCCTTCAGCTTCTCGCATATCTTCCTGGCCCTGTTGTAGGCGCCGTCGGCATTGACGATGAAGGACAGAGCGTCCACCACCTCGCCGTTGAGGAGTATATCCAGCTTCACCAGTTTTCCGGGCTCGTAGCCCGCGAACTCATAGTCGAAGGAGGCGTAGCCTCTTGTACGGGACTTCAGCGCGTCGAAGAAGTCGTATATTATCTCATTGAGGGGGAGAGCGTAGTGTATCTCCACTCTCGTCTCATCCAGATAGTTCATATCCTTGAAGGTGCCCCTGCGTTCGGTACACAGATCCATGATATTTCCCACGAACTCCTTGGGGGAGAGGATCGTGGCGTTCACGATGGGCTCCCTTGCCTCTGCGATCACAGAATTGTCGGGGTAGTTGGTGGGGTTGTCGATCATGATCGTCTCACCGTTGGTCAGACGGATCTCGTATATAACGGAGGGAGCGGTGGTGATCAGGTCCAGGTCGTACTCGCGCTCGAGACGCTCCTGTATGATCTCCATATGCAGCAGACCCAAAAATCCGCATCTGAAGCCGAAGCCCAGTGCTGCGGAGGTCTCGGGCTCGAAGGAGAGGGACGCGTCATTCAGCTGCAGCTTCTCCAGAGCCTCGCGCAGGTCGGTATAATGGGCTCCGTCTGCGGGGTATATGCCCGAGAACACCATGGGGTTGACCTCGCGGTAGCCGGGGAGGGACTCCTCACAGGGAGCCTCTGCCAGTGTCACCGTGTCGCCTACCTTGGTATCGCCGATGGACTTGATCGAGGCGGTGATATATCCCACCTCGCCTGCGCGGATGCTCTTGGAGGGTACCAGTTCAACTGCGCCCATATAGCCTACTTCCACCACGTCGAACTCGGCGCCTGTGGCCATCAGGTGTATGCGCTGCCCCGGGGACAGGGTGCCGTCCACCACGCGGACGTATATTATCACTCCCTTGTACGGGTCATATACGCTGTCGAAGATCAGTGCCTTCAGGGGAGCGTCGGGGTCGCCCTTGGGAGCGGGTATATCGGATACGATCCGCTCCAGTACGGCGCGGACGTTCTCACCCGTCTTGGCGGATATCCTGGGAGCATCCTCTGCGGGTATGCCTATGACGCTCTCGATCTCCGCGCATACCCTCTCGGGGTCGGCGGAGGGCAGGTCGATCTTGTTTATGATCGGGACGATCTCAAGGTCGTGCTCTATGGCCAGATAGGTGTTGGCAAGGGTCTGAGCCTCGATGCCCTGAGAGGCATCGACTACCAGCACCGCGCCCTCACAGGCAGCCAGCGAGCGGGACACCTCATAGTTGAAGTCCACATGGCCCGGGGTGTCGATAAGGTCCAGTATATAGGTATTGCCGTCGTCGGCAGTATAGTTCAGGCGGACGGCACGCGCCTTGATGGTGATGCCGCGCTCCGTTTCTATATCCATATTGTCTAAGAGCTGCTCTTCCATATCCCGCTTTGCGACGGTGGAGGTGAGCTCGAGTATCCTGTCGGCGAGGGTGGACTTGCCGTGGTCTATATGTGCGATTATGCAGAAATTACGTATATTATCCATATCATCAGTTATTTGTCGGTCGTTTATTTATCGGTCGTTGGCGGAGGCCGGGGAGAGTTGAACGTTGAGAGTTGAGAGTTGAGATAGCAGGAACGATGCGTTTGAGCGTTCCCGCGGGCGCACACGCAGGTGCGCCCCTACAAGCGGAAAGTGTATGTTTGAGCGTTTCCGGTCTCTAGTCTCTGGAGGCCATAGCATGTTTAGCGGCGATCATGCCGAAGGTGTAGCAGCGGCCGAGGGAAAGGCCTGTCTGGTGGAAGGGGTAGTCGGCGCCGCCGTAGAAGCCGCCGCCTACGTTGCCTGCGCAGTAGAGCCCGGCTATGGG
>JAFYEQ010000312.1 GCA_017544185.1 Oscillospiraceae bacterium | reverse complement strand
ATCTCATCTATCCGCTCTGCGGTGATGCTCTCCGCATTGTCGAAGGTGAGCTCACTCTCATACCCGTCGGTATAGCTGACGAAGTACCCCGACCCGGGAGATACGATCTCGCCCTTGGCCTTCTGACGCTCTACTCGCAGATCTGCCACCTCGGCGGACATGGCCGCGATCTTCTCGTCGTAGCTGCTCTCCTGACCGATGGTAAGCTGGTATATGCACAGCAGTGTGAACAGATCGTCCCTCTGGGTCCTGATATCCGTGATATCGCCCTTGGCCAGCAGCGATGTGATGCTCTGGTAACGCTCACCGATCAGGCTCGATATGAACGCAGGATCTGCGGTCTGTATCGTGCCGGGGTTCTGAGCGGAGCGGAGCAGCCCCACATCATGCTCTAAGTCCTCTATCCTGCGGTTGAGCTCGATATCGGCCTCGCTGTTGTACACATAGGCGACCACAGAGCCGTTGGCGACCTTGCCGCCGTCGGACACGGGGTAGCTGAGCACGCCGCTGTAGCGCTTGCTGATGAGCTGCTCATCGCGTATATACACGCCCCTGAAGGTGACGGTATCGGCGGACGAGAACTTCACAGCATCCTCCGTCTTGTACTGCTCGGTCACCTCAACATCTACCTGATGTACGACCTCGAGTATGACCAGCGCTGCCAACAAGAAGGAGAGAAGGTTTATGAACTTCTGGATATTGTTCATTGCGTAGCCTTATCGGTATCTTCAAGTATCGATATAGGTCTGGCAGGGATGATGGTCGATATGGCATGCTTGAAGACCAGCTCCTGCTTGCCCTCGGCGTCGATTATGACTGTATAACTATCGAAGCCTTTTACTATGCCCTTGAACTGGAAACCGTTGGTAAGTATGCATGTGATAGGCACTTTATCTTTTCTCGCCTGATTCAAAAAGACATCCTGAAGATTGAGCGTTTTGTTCATTGTCATCCTCCCTTTTCGACCGTTATGCCCCTGTATATGTATGTCGTTATCTGCTTTAGGACATACCGATACATTCTCACTCTATATTATATCACATTATTTCTGATTTTTCTACCATGTTCATACAATTTTTAATAATTCCGTCATATTGCACAATATCAGTCATATCTATCCAAGATATCCTGTCATCTCTTCTAAACCAAGTGAGCTGCCGCTTGGCATAATTGCGGGTACCCTGCTTTATCTTGTCTATCGCCTCGTCCAGACTGCACCTTCCGTCGATATACGGGAGCATCTCCTTATACCCTATGGCGTTGAAAGCGGTGCGTGTACTGTACCTGGAATAGACTCGCCTTACCTCATCCTCCAGTCCGTGCTCCACCATCTTGTCCACTCGCCTGTTGATGCGGCCGTAGAGTACTGCACGGTCTTCTGTATGGAGGCCGATCATGCATACCTTATAGGGCGAGGGCGTGAGCCTGCTCAGCTGCTTGTTCTCGGCCACCGTCCTGCCCGAGAGCATATTCATCTCTATGGCGCGTATCACCCGTATGATATTATTGGGATGTATGGCCTCTGCTGCAGCGGGATCCAAGGAGCGCAGCCTTTCATGCATAGCCTCCGTACCCAGCTCCCTTGCCTCCTGCTCCAGATCCTTGCGCAGGGAAGTGTCGCCGCTAACATGAGAGAAGTCTATATTATCTATCAGAGCCGATATATACAGTCCCGTGCCGCCTACGACTATCGGTATCTTCTCCCGTGAGCGTATATCCTCCGCAGCCTGTCTCGCCAGCTCCGCGTACTGTGCCACGGAAAAGCTCTCGTCGGGCGATATGATGTCGATGAGATGATGAGGTATGCCTCCCATCTCCTCCCGGTCGGGCTTGGCGGTACATATCCGCAGCTCCTTGTATATCTGCATGGAATCGGCGGATATCACTTCTCCGCCGTATATCCTCGCCAGCTCCACGCCTACGGCGGTCTTGCCCGATGCGGTAGGTCCGCATACGACTATGACAGGGATCATCGTATTATCCTCTACACTATCCTCTTGAAATGCTTCTCGATATCGGTCTTCGTGAGCTCGAACATGATGGGTCGGCCGTGGGGACAGTACTTTATCCTCTCGTCCGACAGCACCTGCTCGAAGAGATCTGCCATCTCCTCCGGGGAGGTATCGTCATGAGCCTTGATCGCGCCCTTGCAGGACATGGACGCGTATATCTCATCCAGTACCTCGGGCAGCGGGTCTCTGCGGTGGAGAGCCAGCTCATGCGCCATCTCCGTCACCATGCTCTCTGCGTCCTGACTGTCGAGCATAGTGGGTATGCCCTTTATCAGTACGTACGGCAGCTCCTGCGCCTCTATCACGAAGCCCAGATCTGCACATACCCTCAAATTCTTTACCAGCGCGTCGTACTCATCGAAGTCCAGCCTGATGCGTATCGGAGAGAGCATCATCTGTGCGGTCAGCTCCTCCCGCCCCGTGCGCAGGCGCTCAAATCGTATGCGCTCGTGAGCGGCGTGCTTGTCTATGATGAGTATGCTGTCCTCGGTCTCGGCTATGCCGTAGCTCTTGAACGCCTCTCCTATCACGCGGAACCAGCGCTCCTTCGGTACTTCCTGCTCTGTCTCCTCGGTCTTATGCGAGAATGCCCCTTCCTTGATGAAGCGGTACTGCTTCGGGGCCTCGGGTATCAGCTTGTCCACATCGTTGGGTGCGTTGTACGCTCCTCCCGTGTGGTCGGATATATCGGTATCATCGGCGGTATCATCGCCGCTCACTACATCATCAACGGTATCCTTCGGTCCTTCGCGAACGGGCACGGATACGGCCGTCCAGTTCTGCTCCGCCTGCATCACAGCCTCCGCCAGTCTGTCCTCGATGGGCTCCTCCGACTTGCGGGGCACAAGATCCGAGGGTATGTCCTCTACCCGTATATCATGATGCACAGGGGTCTGAGACCTGATGGAGGCCACCTCGCTGCGCTTAGCGGATACGTCCTTCTCGGCGACCACAGGCTCTGAGAAGGTCCTGACAGCAGGAGATACTGTCTTGCCCTCCATGCGGGTCTGCACGCCGCCCTTGTCGGTATACTCGGATACGGCATAGTCCTCGGGACGGGGCGTGTGCTCGGGAAGTATCTCGTGAGTGCGCTTCTCATTGAGTATGGCGTTCTTCACGGCAAAGTACACCGCATCATAGATCAGCTTCTCATCGGAGAACCTGACCTCGATCTTGGCGGGATGGACGTTCACGTCCACCACCTCGGGAGGCACGTCCATAAATATCACACAGGCGGGGAACTTCCCCTCCATGATAGTGTTCCTGTAAGCCTCTTCTATGGCGCTCATGCAGGTCAGCGACTTCACGTATCTGCCATTTACGAAGAAATGCTGCATGGTACGGT
>JAFYEQ010000311.1 GCA_017544185.1 Oscillospiraceae bacterium | reverse complement strand
CAGCCAGAGAGCTGCGCTACGAGGCGCTGTTTGGCTGTGACGGGCTGATAGCTACGGCCCATAATATGTGCGACAATGCCGAGACTGTGCTGTTCAACATAACAAGAGGCACAGGCATAAGAGGGATATGCGGGATACCCTATGTACGCGGACGCATAATACGTCCGCTGCTCGATGTCAGCCGAGAGGAGATAGAGGCCTATCTGGCTGAAAAGGGGCTGTCCTACGTGACGGACAGCACGAACCTGTCGGATGACTATACCCGCAATAAGATACGACATAACGTGATACCTGTGCTCACATCCATAGATCCCGCGTTTTTCAGGGCCGTGGGAAGGCTCAGTGATGCTGCCCGCACGGATGAAGACCATTTCGATGAGATACTGTCGGGGCTGACCGCTGAGGATGTGCCTACTACCCATACCGCCGTGAGACGGCGATATATCGCACGGGTGCTGACTGAGAACAGCATACCCGTATCCTATGACAGGATATGCGAGCTGGATGAGATCATGGGACGGCGGGGGAGCACGAAGGTATGCCTGTCCGGGGATCTGTTCGCGGTGTTCCGAAAGGGCGTGATGCGCTTGGAGCGCATACATGAGCTGCCTGCCTTCGAGAAGATCGTAGACCTTGACGGATGTGAGATCGTCACGCCATATGATAAAACGGTGAAGATACGCCGAATTTCTTGTGATGACGTGCCGCAGGATCAGAAAGTTCACAGAATATTAACATATAACGCCTTGGATCGTGATAGAATACAAGGTGTGCCTGTTTTGCGCAACAAGCGCGACGGCGACAGGATACAGCTGGCGGGGCGCGGTCACGTCACGCGGCTGAAGAAGTTCTACAACTCGCTGGGGCTCACCTATGAGCAGCGTGCATCGGCTCTGGTGATCGAGGACGATCTGGGGCTGATCTGGAGCGAGTACGGTGGAGCGGCAGAGAGAGCAAAGGCTTCAGACGGAGATATGATAGTGATAGAGATATGAACGTACTTATAGATGAAGAGCAGATCAGACTGCAGATAGAGCGCACTGCGGCGGAGGTCTCCCGAAGATACAGGGGAAGACCGCTGCTGATGGTGGGTATACTCACGGGCTCCTTCATATTCGTGGCTGACTTCGTGAGAGCGCTGGACATACCCTGTGAAGTATGCTTCATGGCTGCATCGAGCTACGGCGACAGCGACGTATCCTCGGGCGATGTGAAGATCACGCGGGATATAGACAGAGATCTGTCAAAGTATGATGTGATCATACTCGAGGACATAGTAGATACGGGCAGGACACTGGCGCGCATCACCGAAATGCTCAAAGAGCGGCATCCGCTGTCTCTGGCAGTGATAACGCTCTTAGACAAGCCTGCACGGCGCGAGGCAGATCTCGAGCCTGATGTGTCCCTGTTCACCATACCCGATCTGTTCGTAGTGGGCTATGGTCTGGACTATGCGGAAAAATACCGTCAGCTCCCGTATATAGGGGTAATGGACAGCTGATGATGGGACATATCCTTACGGTATGATCTCTTTATGATAGATATAGCAAAGGACGTGATGTGATGAGAAGAGGCAGCGGCGCTCTTATATACGTTGTGATATTCCTTGTGATAGCATTCGGCATAGTGTACGTGCTGAGACAGTCGTCCCAGCCCTCCGAGTCGTATACCTACTCCGAGATAATGCAGTACTTCGACAACTACGAGGTATCCAAGTATTCCTTCGATCTGGGGACGGGCAAGCTGAAGATGACAGTATCCCCCGAGGGCGGAGAGGAGAAGGATATAGAGTACACCGTACCCAATGTGAACATATTCCTCGACGAGATACAGTCCAGTGAGTTCGGCGACAACTACCGCGAGGCATACAAT
>JAFYEQ010000033.1 GCA_017544185.1 Oscillospiraceae bacterium | reverse complement strand
TCGCAGATGTTTGCCAGAAGATCATATGCATCTGCGGCTCGGTAACTTTTGTGCTACGAGAACTGACGTTAGTGCCAAGTCGGCAGTGCCGACAGCCGATCCGCAGATGTCTGCCAGAAGATCATATGCATCTGCGGCTCGGTAACTTTTATGCCACGAGAACTGACGTTAGCTTGTAGCGGTGGGGGCTCGCCCCACCCTACTTGTCCCTAGCAACTGCGTAAGCAGTTGCATCTCTTGCCCCTTGTCCCGATACCGACACAACAGGAGCACACGGTACGTGTGCTCCATAGGGTGATCTACATATAGCTGACTGTCTCTTCCAGCGGCTTCCTGTTGGTATGGTTGGGCAGCGGACCTGCGCCCTCGGCTGCATAGCCAAGATCCATCAGCATGAGTATCTCCTCGTTCTCTGGGAGCCCCAGGTCTTTGGCCAGTACATCCGGGTCGAAGTTGTTGAGCCAGCAGCTGTCCACTCCCTCATCGGCAGCGGCAAGGATCATATGAGTAGCCACTATCGCGGCATCCTCCACGCCCGATGTGCGCTTACCGCCGGGATAGGTATACACATTTTCCTTGTCGAAGGCTACCACCAGCACCACAGGCGCACCGTAGCGGCAGGGAGTCACCTTGTCCACCTTTGCCAGCGCCTCGGGAGAGCGCAGCACGTAGATATGCTGCTCCTGCAGGTTCTTGGCAGTGGGAGCCAGCCTCCCCGCCTCGAGTATGGCCTGCAGTTCCTTTTCGCCCACCGCGCGGTCGGAATATTTCTTGCATGAATAGCGGCCTCTTATCACTTTTTTGAGTTCCATGTCATTACCTCCTGTATGTCATGATATCAGGATCATCTCTTTTACGGATCCTCCAGACCTTCCCTTATCAGCTCCATATACTCCTCATAGCTGATATACTCACCGCCCATGCTCTCAAGATGGTCGGTATGGAACTGACAGTCGATGAACTTGTGGCCTGTATGTTCAAGTATATGGGCAAGGCCTATCAGAGCAAGCTTTGAGCCGTTCTCGATGTCCGTGAACATGCTCTCACCGAAGAAGCATCTGCCGAAATGCACTCCGTAGAGCCCTCCTGCCAGCTCCCCGTCCACATAGCTCTCCACGCTCATGGCGTAGCCCGTGCTATGGAGCGTGGTATATGCTCTCTCCATATCATCTGTGATCCATGTCCCCTCCGCATGTTCTCTCTTGAGGCGGCATCGGTGCATAGTATCATAGAAGTCCCTGTCCGTCTGTATCCGTATCTCATGATGACGCATATATCTTCTCATGGACTTGGATATGTGTATAGCCTCGGGACGTATGATATATCGCTCCTTGGGGCACCACCAGAGTATGGGCTGGTCCTCGTTGAACCATGGGAATATCCCGTGACGGTACGCCAGTAGCAGGCGCTTCACGCTCAGATCCCCGCCTATGGCCAGCAGCCCGTCATCCTCGGCATACCTCGGGTCGGGGAACACCAGCTGTTCGGGGTCGAGCACGAATACGGGCATCACACGCCCCCGTTCGTATGTACGATGAACTTCCCGCCCTCAGCTGACAGCACGATCTCGCCGCCGTCCTTGAGCCCGCCAAAGAGGATATCATCCACGAACATCGGCTTTATCTCATTGCGTATGATACGGTCGGTCTCCCTCGCACCGTACTCAGCCGTGACGCCCTTGGTCTTGATCAGCTGTACTGCCGCATCGTCGTACTTCAGCGTGATACCTCTGCGCCCCAGCGTGTCCGCCAGCTCCTTGAGCTTCTTGATGATGACCTTTACGGACATATCGTCGTCCATGCCGTTGAATACCACTATGCGGTCAAGACGGTTGCGGAACTCCGGCTGGAAGATGCGCTTGACCTCCTCCATGATCACGCCATTGTCTCGGTTGCTGCTCTCAAAGCCGATCACGCTCTTGCCTATGCGGTTAGCGCCCGCATTGGAGGTCATGATCACTATCACGTTGCGGAAGTCCGCCTTGCGTCCCTGATTATCGGTGAGAGTAGCGTAGTCCATGATCTGGAGAAGTATATTGTATATATCGGGATGAGCCTTCTCGATCTCGTCCAAGAGCAGTACGGAGGAAGGAGACTTGCGTATCTCCTCGGTCAGCAGACCGCCCTCTTCGTAGCCCACATAGCCCGCGGGAGAACCTATCAGCTTTGCGACGGCATGCTTCTCCTCGTATTCGCTCATATCGAAGCGTATCAGCTTTACGCCCAGTTCCTCAGCAAGGCTTCTTGCAATCTCAGTTTTGCCCACGCCTGTAGGTCCTACGAACAGAAGGCTTGCCAGAGGTTTATTATCCTCCTGTAATCCGGCTTTCGAGAACTTCACCGCATTGACCACCTGTGAAACAGCCTCGTCCTGACCGAAGATGCGTCCTTTCAGACGCTCCTCCAGACCAGCAAGACCGCCTGCATCGTCGGTGACTACACTTTCCACCGGCACACGGCATATAGTAGTAAGAACCTGATTGATAACGTCCCTGTCCACTGTCATGGGCTTTACAGGGTGGAGTTTACGGTAAGC
>JAFYEQ010000310.1 GCA_017544185.1 Oscillospiraceae bacterium | reverse complement strand
TGGGTGGACGTTGCCGGGTTGAGACAGCAGCTGCGTGCGTCGGCTACATGGGTCTCTATTGCTATGAGGCCCAGCTTCTTCATGAAGGACTCAGCTGCGGGCCTGCCGCCCTCTATCTCGAAGGATACCACACCGCTGCCGCCTTCGGGCATGTACTTCATAGCGATGTCGTAGTACTTATCTCCCTCCAGGTGGGGGAATGTGACCCTCTTGACCTTGGGATGTGACTTCAGGAACTTTGCACAGGCCAGACCGTTCTCAGCGTGACGCGCGATCCTCAGATGCAGGGACTCAAGTCCGAGATTGAGGTAGTATGCGCTCTGGGGAGACTGGGAGCAGCCGAAGTCCCTCATGAGCTGTGCCGTAGCCTTGGTGATGAAGGCTGCGCCCTGCCCGAACTTCTCTGCGTATACTATCCCGTGATAGGAATCATCGGGGGTACACAATCCGGGGAACTTGTCCGCATGAGCCATCCAATCGAAGTTGCCCGAGTCTACTATCGCACCGCCTATACACGAGCCGTGACCGTCCATATACTTGGTGGTGGAATGTGTGACGATATCAGCGCCCCACTCTATGGGACGGCAGTGTACGGGAGTCGGGAAGGTATTGTCGATGATGAGCGGTACCCCGTGGGAATGCGCTGCCTTCGCGAACTTCTCTATATCCAGTACGGTGAGTGCGGGATTGGCGATCGTCTCACCGAATACTGCTCTGGTGTTGTCTCTGAATGCGGCGTTGAGCTCTTCTTCGCTGGCATCGGGAGATACGAAGGTCACATCTATGCCCATCTTCTTCATGGTAACGGCGATCAGGTTGAAGGTGCCACCGTATATAGAGGAGGAGGATACGATATGGGAGCCTGTCTCGCATATATTGAACAGTGCGAAGAAATTAGCTGCCTGACCCGATGATGTGAGCATACCTGCCGTACCGCCCTCGAGCTCGGTGATCTTAGCAGCCACCAGATCGCAGGTGGGGTTTTGCAGGCGGGAGTAGAAGTAGCCCGATGCCTCCAGGTCGAAGAGCTTGCCCATATCCTCACTGGTATCATACTTGAAGGTGGTGGACTGGTATATGGGTATCTCTCGCGGTTCGCCGTTCTTGGGGGTATAGCCGCCCTGGACGCATTTGGTGTTTATCTTATAAGACATGTCGTTCGTGCCCCTTTCAATACTATCTCTACATATTATAGCACATCTTAACCGATTTGTAAATACTTTTTTTTGAAATTTAATAAATTCCCTTTGATATTCAGACAATGGCTATTCAGAGGGCTCCATGCCGTATATCATAGCCAGCTCCTCGGAAACGCCGCCCGAGGACATATACAGCGGACGCTCCACGTTCATGAATGACTTTCCGCCGCGGCGCCCTTCGATAAGGAACAGCCACGGGGGCGTGTTCTCATCCTTTGAGACGAACCGCAGCCGCTTAGGCTCCACGTCGGCGGCACGCATGGCGCATATCACGTCCGCGAGCCGTTCGGGACGGTTGCACAGACACAGCCGTCCGCCGTACTTGAGCAGCTTCGCTCCCGCCCTGCATATATCGTCGATACCGCAGGCCGTCTCGTGGCGGGCGATGACCTCCGCGGGTGCATCGCTGACTATGCCCGCTCCCGCAGCCTTATAGGGCGGATTGCAGGTGACAAGATCGCACCGCCCCATGGGGAGCGGTCCACCGATAGTCTTTATATCCATCAGCAGCGGATGTATGCCGTCGATATCGGATGCCTCCAGAGACTGTGTGAACTGGTCTATGGCCTGCTCCTGTATATCCACGCCCCACACTTCGGCAGAGCCGTAGCGGAGCCTTATCAGCATGGCGATGATCCCGCAGCCCGTGCCAAGATCCGTGACTATGTCCTTACGCCTTGCCTTGGCAAAGTCAGCTAACAGGAAGGCATCCGTGCCGAAGGTATGCTCCTTTGATGTGTATATCCTGCAGCCGCTGCCCCAGATTGCGGCAGAGAGCGCTGAGTATCTTTTCCGTCTGATAGACCTTCAGGCCAGGGGAGAGAACATCAAGGACATAAATGACAGAATTACACTTCAAGCTACACTTATATAATGAAAGACATTAAGATTTCGGGAGCTGCACTGCCCAATATGCCTTGGGAAGAGCGCCCTTCAGGAAGTAAATCAGTTATGTGGCGTTACAGCG
>JAFYEQ010000032.1 GCA_017544185.1 Oscillospiraceae bacterium | reverse complement strand
GCGGTATCGCAGTTGGCTATACGGTTGGCCTTGTTGCGCACGTCCTTGAGTATCTTGATGTTCATCAGCTCTATAACGGAGCCCGTGGCGCCGAGTATGGTCAGCATGTCCTCGATCGACTCGCTGCCCTTGATGTATACCACGTACACGTTCTTGCGGACCACTCTCCCGCAGCTGATGCCCATCTCCGACAGCATGGCGGACAGATCCTCCGCCAGCTCCTCATAGGGGACGGCATACTCCAGATGATAGCTCTTCATTGGCTCCGCCATGCTCCCGCAGGCTAAGAACGCCCCCGCCACGAAGGCGAATATATTATTGTTGGTGATGTTGTCCTGCTGTATGCGGTGCCCCTCGGAGCCCTCCGTTATACGAAAGCGCCTGACGATCTCGTCGCCGCCGTCGGCGGCCATGATCCTGTACAGGGTATTTCGCAGCTTCATCTCCTCCGCCCGCGTGGCGATGCCCGTCACACGGGTACACAGCCGACAGAACATATCACGCACCAGAGTGCTCTCCGTCCGGAACTCGGGGCCCTCCGCCCCGTACCTTGACCCGAACAGCAGCATACCGTACAGGCATCCGTATTCCTTGTCACGGTCGTTTATGGAGCGGCAAAGCTCCTCCTTGACATCCTGTGAAAAGCTCATATGTACCTTTGTATCACTTCTTCCTGTACGCCGCCGCAGCCCAGCCGTTGGCGGTACGCATGGCTATGCGGTGGAAGCCCGCCTTGTCCATGGCCTCCATCACCTCATCGCAGCGTTCGAGTATGATGCCCGATATTATTATGATGCCGTCATCGGCGAGGAAGCGTCCGAAGAGCCCCGACATCGCTATCAGCACGTCTGCGACGATATTGGCGGTGATGATCTTGTATCCCGTACCGATCCGCGAGCACAGCTCTTCGTCCGTGACGATGTTGCCCGCGTCGGTGATATAGTTCTCGGTGATATGGTTCTTTACGGCGTTCTGAGCCGCGATGCGCACGCTGTTGGGATCTATGTCCACCGCATAGGCTCTCTCCGCGCCCAATAACATGGACGCGATGGAGAGTATACCGCTGCCGCAGCCCAGGTCGAGGATGCTCTCCCCGCCGTTCACATAGCCCTCCAGCATCTCCAGACATAGTCTGGTGGTGTGATGCTGGCCCGTGCCGAAGGAGGACTCGGGGTCTATCTCCAGCACCGTGCGCCCCTCGGGATTGGCATACTGCTCCCACGAGGGCTTTATGGCCAGCTTCTCTCCCACAAGGAAGGGACGGAAGAACTGCTTCCAGTTGTTCGCCCAGTCCTCTTCGCGGACGTTCATCAGCTCGGTATACAGTCTGCCGTATCTCAGGTCGTCATCTATGGCAGCCAGATCCTCCATCTCGGCCCTGAGCTCTCTCAGCTTCGCAAATCCGTCAGCATCGTTCGTCAGATAGCATGTCACAGTGGTCTCGCAGTTGGCGAGGCCCATCAGGTCGTCGTCTACATAGTCCCAGCTGCTGTCCTTGTTGGCGAGGAACTCCCGAAAGTCGTTGGCATCGCGTATCACGAAGCCCGTGATGCCTATCTGCAGCAGCCTGCCGCATACGGGCTCTATCCCCTCCGTAGTGGTATATATATCAGCCTGGATCCAGTCCATCTCATTACCTCCGAAAAAAGCACATATATGATAATCA
This sequence comes from Oscillospiraceae bacterium, assembly GCA_017544185.1. Taxonomy (GTDB): domain Bacteria; phylum Bacillota; class Clostridia; order Oscillospirales; family Ruminococcaceae; genus Huintestinicola. Next base: position 1,334 of record JAFYEQ010000032.1, on the reverse strand, counting down.
TACCACATCCCGCGGTCAATTGCAATAGCTACAGCAAATTTTGCCGGCAAGTGCCGGAGGCCTTTTCGTTGATCATTGACTGCGGTCCGTTTTATCTGTGGCTCGATAACTTTTATTTGTTATCCATCGGCTCTATCGGGTCGGCAAGCGCCCGTGTAAACAAGATACGAGAAAACTATCGAAATGTTTGCTCTGTCGATCGCGTATCTGTAAAAATACTCCCCTTTTGTTAGATCTCAGATCGGTATATATCTATCATACCTCATTGTCTAACAAAAGCAGAAACTTTTGCTCTCCCTTAGAGATGAGCTCGCTCGGCGTATAGCACTATTTCCATTCCCTATTTTGACCCTATCATTACTACTTATTTTACAGTCCATTATGTGTTATTGCGGTATACCTTATTGTCCCGCACCTACTGCCCCGGCTTGCCCGCAGCAAACAAAAGTTACCGAGCCGCAAACAAGACCGTCCTCAGAAACTTATCAACGAGCTGGCATGCCACTTATGACGATCTGGTGATAATTTTGCCTATACCCTTGCATTATGCCGCGGGATATGCTATAATAGTAAGACAGGGCATCTTATATGATGCCGACCATTCTCGGAGGAACAGATATGCAGCGATTTCATATAGCCGAATGTGTCACCCATACATCACTGAACGTGGCTCTTGCGGAAGCGTTCCGGGATATACGTCATCTTATCCGCGAGGATGTGTGCATAGCATCCTTCTTCGGATCGCCCAACCTCAAATGGAACGGCGGAAGGATCATGTACCGTCCTTATGACCCCGCCAGGACCAAGCACTTCATCAAGATGTACAACAGCTACGGCATACCCTATCGCTTTACATGGACCAACCCCTGTCTCACCGAGAAGGATCTTGAGGACTACGACTGCAACGATCTGCTCGACTTCGCCGACAACGGCATGAACGAGTGCATCGTGTACTCTCCTCTCCTTGAAGAGCATATCCGTAAAAATCACCCCGACATGAAGCTGACCTCCTCTACCTGCAAATGCATCACCGATATGGCCGATGTGAAGGCGGAGCTGGCTCATCCCTATTCTCTCGTGGTGCTGGACTACAACTTCAATAACAAGTACGACGTTCTGGAGCAGCTCACCCCCGAGGAGCGCAAGCGCTGCGAGCTGCTGGTGAACCCGGTATGCGTCCCCGGATGCAAGCGCCGCGCCGCTCATTATAAGTTCATCGGTGAGCAGCAGCGCCAGTTCAAGGAGTATATGCAGCGCATCATGCGCCTGCCTCCCGAGGAGAGAGCCAAGCAGCAGCTCCAGGAATGGGACTGCCCCTATCGCAACGCAGATAT
>JAFYEQ010000309.1 GCA_017544185.1 Oscillospiraceae bacterium | reverse complement strand
GTATGAGCTCCCTGACGGGAACGTCCCTGAACCCCAGATTGTTTGCGTAGGGTATGGTCCCGTTGATGTTGTCTGCGATGCCCGGGGTACCGATGCCGATCCATTCGATATCATCTATGGACAGCTTTGCCTCCTCACAAGCCATGAGGGATACCCGAGCCATATCAGCACATATCTCTTCCGCAGGCCTGGGGCAGTTGGTCTTTACCGACGCCTTTGCTATGATATTGTACTCCTCATCGACAACACCTGCCTTGATATTGGTGCCGCCGAGATCTATACCTATATAATACTTCATATGATCTTCCTTTAGTCTATATTAGTCATGACAGCCTGACCTTCTCCTGTGAGCTCGAAATGCCCGTATCCTGCAGGTATGAAGAGACTGTCTCCCTTTTTGAGATGTATTACCTCCTGCTTGTCCGAGGAGAAATACAGCTCACCTTCGAGCAGCAGTATATGCACAAAGGACTTATCCGTTGCTTCCAGCCATGCCCTTTCTGCGATGTCGAGCACATTCACCGTGAAGTACTCGCATCTTGCAAGGAGGGTCTGTGTCCAGTTGCCGTCCTCATATACCACGGGCTCGCCCTTAGGATGTATGTTGGGCGGACACAGATGCGTCACCTCTACCGCTTTGTCTACATGGAGCTGTCTGGGCTTGCCGTCAGCTCCCACGCGGCCGTAGTCGTATATACGGTAGGTGGTATTGGAGTTCTGCTGTATCTCTGCTATGAGTATCCCCTTGCCAATGGCATGGAGAGTGCCCGACTCGATGAAGAAGAAGTCGCCCTTCTTTACCGGCACGGCGTTCACCGTGTCAAGGAAAGTATCATTCGCGATCCTCTCGCAGAACTCCTCCTTGGATATCTCCGACTTGAAGCCATACAGCAGCTGAGCTCCCGGGTCTGCGTCAATGACGTACCACATCTCCGTCTTGCCGTATTCACCTTCCACGCGGAGCGCATACTCATTATCGGGATGCACCTGTACTGATAAATTGTCTTTGGCATCTATGAGCTTTATGAGTATCGGGAAGTATTCAAAGCGGTCACAAGCAGTGCCCAGCACCTGAGGATGCTTCTCCACGTACTCCTCTAGGGTCACGCCTTTGCATTCGCCGTCTGCTATAAATGATGGTCCGTCCTTGTGGCAGGAGAGCTCCCAGCTCTCCGCCACCTTATCGTACTCACATTCCTTGCCAAAGTCGTCACGGAGCCGTGTGCCGCCCCACAGATAGTCCTTGAATGAAGGACGAAGTCTAAATGCGTTCATAAGTACCTCTTTCGTCAGTGTCTATATCACAGCTGCCAGAGCTCTTCTGCGTACTGTCTTACGGTCCTGTCGGAGGAGAACTTACCTGCGGATGCGATGTTCATCCAGCACTTCTTTCCGAATACCGAGCGGTCCTTGTAGTCATACAGTGCGCGGAGCTTGGTATCCACATAGCCCTGAAGATCGGTGAGCAGGAAGTAGTTGTCAGCCTTATGCCAGGAGCATCCGTTGATCAGCGCGTTGAACAGCTCGCCGAACATACCTGTGTCGCCGTCATTGAACGTAGCGTCTACCAGAGTATTGATGACCTTCTTGACGCGCTCGTCCTTGTAGTATATCTTCTCTCTGGGAGCGTAGGTGGGACGCACCTGATCCAGCTCTTCCACTCTCGCACCGAATATGTACTCGTTCTCCCAGCCTGCCTCTTCCACGATCTCAACATTAGCACCGTCGTAGGTACCGAGGGTCACAGCACCGTTGAGCATGAACTTCATATTGCCCGTGCCAGATGCCTCAAGGCCTGCGGTTGAGATCTGCTCGGATATATCAGCTGCGGGTATCAGCTTCTCAGCGTAGGATACATTATAGTTCTGTACGAAGATGACCTTGATCTTGTCCTTGGTGTCGGGGTCGTTGTTGACAAGCTTTGCCACCTCGTTGATGTACTTGATGATGCCCTTTGCCCTGCGGTAAGCGGGAGCAGCCTTGGCACCGAATATGAACACAGTGGGCTGCAGATCCGGGAGCTTGTGATCCTTGATCCTGAAGTATATGTCCATGATGGAGAAAGCATTGAGGAGCTGTCTCTTGTACTCATGCAGGCGCTTCACCTGTATGTCGAAGCACCAGTCGGGAGATACCTCCACGCCCTCATGCTCCTTGAGGTATCTGCACAGCTGCTCCTTCTTCTCGCGCTTGATCTTGTTGAAGCGGTCGATCACGGACGGATCGTCCACGAAGCGCTTGAGCTCAGAGAGCCTGTCAAGGTCGGTCTCCCAGCCGGAGCCTATCTTCTCTGTGATAAGAGCTGCCAGCTCGGGATCGCACAGGCCCAGCCATCTTCTGGGAGTGATGCCGTTGGTCTTGTTCTGGAAGCGTTCGGGGAATATCTCGTACCAGTCATGCAGTACGTCGTTCTTGAGTATATCGGTATGGAGCGCTGCCACGCCGTTGGTATGGGAGGTGGCGAATATAGCCATCCTTGCCATATGGATCACGCTGCCGTCGATGACTGCCTTGGACTTCTTCTGCTCCTCGGTCTGTCCTATGGATGTGAGGTACTTGTTGAGATGAGCATCGATCAGCACGATGATCTCGTATATTGTGGGGAGCACGCTCTTGAACAGGTCTATGCCCCACTTCTCGAGAGCCTCGCCAAGTACGGTATGATTGGTGTAGTTGAAGGTCTTCTGAGCGATGTCGAAGGCCTGAGCGAAGGACATGCCTTCCTTGAACATGAATATACGTATCAGCTCGGGTATGGCTACCGTGGGATGGGTGTCGTTGAGCTGTACAGCGTAGCACTCGGCGAAGTGTGAGAAGTCATCGCCATACTTCTTTTTGTAGCGTCTCACGATATCCTGCACGGATGCGGAGGAGAAGAAATACTGCTGCTTCAGACGGAGGCGTCTGCCCTTCTCGGTGTTGTCGTTGGGATAGAGCACGTCGTTTATCGCATCGGCATTGATGGTGCTCTCAGCGGCGCCCTCGTAGTCCTGATTGTCGAACTTCTTGAAGTCGAAGCCCGTAGTGCTCTCTGCCTGCCACAGGCGGAGGGTATTCACGGCCTTGCGGTCAAAGCCGATGATAGGCATATCGTAGGGCACTGCCTTGACGGTCTGTCCTGCGAACTCAACTATGACAGTATCCTCCTCGGCGCGAACGCTCCAGGGGTCGCCGAAGTCCAGCCAGGGATCTGCCTCCTCGCACTGGAAACCGTTCTGTATGGTCTGCTTGAAGAGACCGTACTTGTAGCGTATGCCATAGCCGTTGAGGGGGATATCGCAGGACGCAGCGGAATCAAGGAAGCATGCGGCCAGTCTGCCGAGGCCGCCGTTGCCGAGGGATGCATCCTCGATGTCCTCGAAGACGTTGATGTCCACGCCGTTCTCGGCGAGGATCTCACGGGTCTGATCCAGCAGCCCTGCACAGTAGAGGTTATTGTATATAGCGCGTCCCATCAGGAACTCAGCGGAGAGGTAGTACGCCCTGCGCTTACTGTTATGACGCTCCTCTGTCTCGTTCCACAGAGGCATGATGTCGGTCATCACGGCGCGGGCTACGGCGTTGTGCAGCTGCCTTGCGGTGGCATGTGCTATGT